>JAYEFX010000046.1:0-3141 GCA_034658775.1 Campylobacterota bacterium | reverse complement strand
CGAACATTTGGACCTAAACCTCTTTTGTTAAGGTTAGATGGTACTTCCCGATACACCGTTGGCAACATAATATAGAATGAAATCTTAAGATAGTCTTAATTTGTATAAATATAGGGTTTATGAGGGTTTATTTAAGTAATGATTAAGTTTATTTGCAGTTATACATCTAATCGATAAAAACATTGTTTAGGAGTTCAATGCTTTTTATCTGGGTTTATTCGCGCTTTGTTAAATTTCTAGACGAAGTATAAACATTGAAGATTAAATGAAAATGAAAACAGGGTTCATTTTTATTTAATTATCTCTATTTTTAGAATTTGATTTTTTTCTTGATATGTTTTGTCAAGTATTTTAACAAAGGAGTCTGAGGTATTTTGTATATTTTCACATAATTGTAAATGTTCTTTAGGAACAATCTTTAGCTCATCTTTATTGAATACATGAGTACGCTCAAGGTCAATTATATCATTTAACCATAATAAATCTCTGTGATGAGCATCATTTATAAAACATATATTGTTTCTATACATACTTTTTACGATAATTGGTGGTTCACCATAAATACTATTGTCAACAAAAATCAAACAATCAATATCTTGAGATATTTTTCGTATATTTTCAAAACCTCTTAATCTTCTATCTATTAATTTTCTTACAGGCACATCATGACCACCTTTTTCAACTCTATCCAGCAAGTACAATAAGTTTATACCTGCTTCATCTGTGCCTGTGAAAAATAATGTCACATGATATCCATGACTAATCAATTTATAAACATAGTCAATTTTATTTTGTGTAGAAAAGACTGTTTCGACAATAATATCTTTAGAGTTTTTTATTGCATCATCTCTTCTTTTCTGAGCAATTTCAAAAGCTATTGTATAATTTTCCAGTGTTTCTTTCAGTTTTAATTCTTCTTTTAAAATTAAATCAGGATTAATGTACTCACCAAAAACAATTTTATTTTGCAAAAGATGGCTAATATAGGTTGATTTACCAGAAGCATTTGCACCTGCAAATATAAATGCGTTAGGCTGTTTTTGGATCATTGGACAATATTTTCTTTCTATTTTTCATAGATATCTGTAGAGATCGAGATGGTATTTTTAATTTATTTAATGAAATAGTAGACAATATATCATTGACTTTTGTTGGGGAAAGTTGATATTTAGGACATCGTTTATCGAATTGAAATCTATTTATTCTTTGAGTATTTGTATTTATCATAACTGTCCTTTTCTAAATATCCTAAAGTATATTATATTTTAAATATTTTGTCAAACCTTATAACACTACTTCTATTTTTGTACCTATATCCTGCTTGGAATCAATTTTGATACTTCCATCATGCAGTTTAACAGAGTTTTTTACGATCGATAGTCCTAGACCAAAACCTTTGATTTTTTTGTTTCGTGAGCTGTCGACTCGATAAAATCGATCGGTGATCTTTTCGAGTTGTTCTTGCGCTATACCTATGCCTTGATCTTGGATGACAAAATGTATCTGCTCATCTTTATATAAAGATACACTGATATGTGTATCCGCCAAAGAATATTTGATCGCATTATCTATTAGATTTGAAAATATGGTTGCGATCAACACTGGATTTGCATCCACTTCTATGGTCTGCAGTTCTTTGATATCTAATTTGATATTTTTCATTTTGAGTTGTTGGTTAAATTTATTAATTGTCTCAAGAAGCAGTGAATCCAGATGGATCAGCTCAAAAGTTTGTTCAATATTCTCTTTGGTGTATTTGGTCAAAAGTAGCAGATCATCCACGATCATCTGTATTTGTGTTGCTTCATTGTCTATGGTTTGAAGTGATTTTGTGTAGTATTTGCTGTCTCGCTGTTTGTTTAACGTGATCTCTATCTCCCCTTTGATTACTGTAAGGGGAGTCTTGAGTTCGTGCGATACGTCTGAGTTAAATTGTTCGAGCACCTCTACTCCATTGCGTAATCGATCCAACATATTATTAAACGAATCCACCAACGCTTTGACCTCATCATCGTATTTTGGTTGAGGAATCTCTTGAGAAAGATCAGAGACGTAGATTTTATTTGCCGTATCGGTGATCTTTTTAATGGAGCGTAAAATCTTATTGATCATTTTTGACGCTAAAAATATCAATAAAAACAGCAACAACGGTTCAAGAACAAGTAAAATACTGATAATCTCTTGCGTTTTATCCTCTATTCTCTCATCAATATTTTGTTCATAAAAAAGAATTGCTCCTTTATAGGGGGTGTATACTTTTAATATGTACAAACCATCCAATTTGTCCTCGCGGGAAAATACATAAAAAGATTCATTTTTAGCGATGAGTTTTTGAAATTGAACAAAATTGGTCTGCCCATGTCTAAAAACCATCTTATCCTCTTTAAAGATAGCTATATCAACATTTTCAAGCTCTTTTTCTTTTATCAGTTCGGTGATGGGGGTACCGGATATTACTTTTTTATTAAAATACACCGCTTTATTGTAAAAATTGTTTTGAATGTTCAGCTTGGTGTTTTCTTTTATAAAATGGTAAATTGCCACATTAAACAGCATAAGTATGATAAAAGTGATGCTTCCAAACCAAACCAAAACAGTGGTTTTTAGACTTTTAAACCTCAATTTTATACCCCAATCCACGTGAACTTTTGATCAGCTCTTTGCCTATTTTTTTACGCAGATGATAGATGGTGACTTGGATGACGTTGCTGTTGATGTACTCTTCATCGTTCCAGAGTTGATTTTCTATCATGATATTGGATACGGGGGTGTTTTTATGCTTGATTAAAAACAGCAAAAGCTCATACTCTTTTTGCGTTAGCTCTACGGTTTGATCCTCTTTTTTGATGCTTTTTGCATCAAAATCGATGACAATATCTTTGATGCTAAGTGTATTGCTTCCTTGCGTGGCCGATCGGCGATACAACGCTTGTACGCGGGCATGAAGCTCTTTAAAAGAAAATGGCTTGCTGACATAGTCGTCCGCACCCGTGCTTAGTCCTTGAACACGATCATCAATATCTGTTTTTGCGGTAAGCATGATGATGGGAGTGAGAATATTTTTTTGGCGTAAACTTTGAAGCACTTCAATGCCACTTTTAGAAGGCAACATCCAATCCAAAAGAATCACATCATAGCTGT
>JAYEFX010000045.1:8639-15177 GCA_034658775.1 Campylobacterota bacterium | reverse complement strand
TTTGCGTTTAATCAGCGCAGTCCCATCAAAGCTTTAGGAAAAAAATATTTTATTTTAAAAGATGATCAGATCAGTATTCAAAGTATTGATTCATCGGTGATTTTACAACAATTTAAATTGCCGCAACAACTGATAACGCAACAATTCAGCGATGACTGTTTGCCAAATTATCAATTGCCCGCGGTATAAAAAGAGGATAAAGATGAAAATAAGTGTACCAGCAACCAGTGCAAACCTAGGTCCAGGTTTTGATACGTTAGGGTTGGCATTAAATTTACGAAATAAAGTTATTATTAAACCTTCTAAGTTTCATAGTGTATCTTTACGTGGTGAAGGATCTAGGAATCCTGCATTAAAAGATAATAATATGTTTGTAGGAATTTTTAATGATTTTCATAAAAATCTAACAACCAAGCGAAATAATTATCGTTTTGAATTTTATAATGATATTCCACTTTCAAGAGGTTTAGGAAGCAGTTCGGCAGTGATTGCTAGTGCAATAGCATGTGCGTATGCTGTAGAAAATATTGATATTCCAAAACAAAAATTGCTGGATTTAGCCTTGTCGTATGAAGCGCACCCTGATAATATTACACCAGCTATCATGGGTGGATTTACCACATCAGTTGTTCAAGACAATGAAGTGAAATACATAAAAAAATCACTACCAAAAGATATTTGTGCGGTTGTTGTTATCCCTAATCGTCCAATCTCAACGCACTATTCGAGAAAAACCTTGCCAACAAAATACACAAAAGAGGAATCGATTTTTAATCTGTCGCATTGCTCTGTTTTAACCGCAGCATTTATGAGTGAAAAATGGGATATGCTAAGAGTCGCTTCTCAAGATATGTTTCATCAAAGTTATCGAATGAAACAGATGCCAGAACTGTTTGCAGTGCAAAAAACTGCATTGCGGCACGGTGCATTGATGAGCACACTTTCTGGTAGTGGATCAACATTTTTAAATATCTGCATGAGTCGTGATAGTGAAAAATTGCAAGAAAAATTGTCTTCTGAGTTTCCTCACTTTAAAGTTTTAACCCTTGGATTTGACAACATTGGTGTCAAAATAGAAAAGTAAAGTGAAATTTGGGTATAATATTTGGCTAAATTAAATACAACAGTTCGAACATGTGTAGTTTGTCGTAAAAAGATTGAACAACAACAACTTCATCGTTTAAGGTGTGTTGATAAAAAACTTGTGCCATTTAAGCACGATGGCAGAAGTTTTTATATTTGCACTTTATGCATTCATGAAGAAAAAAAACTGCATAAAGCATTGAAACAACAATGTAGAAACAATGATGACTACGTGCATCAACTTAAGGAGATTATAGAATATGTCAGATAAAGTAAGAGTTTACGAGATCGCTGAAGAGGCCGGTGCTACCAGTACCGATATTATGAGTAAAGCAAAAGATTTAGGGATTGAACTTAAATCACCTCAAAGTGCCGTGTCGATTGAAGAAGCTGAAGAAGTAGTAAACTACATCCTAACAGGAAAAAGTAAGCTTCTAAAGAAAAAAACACCTCCAAAAAAACCAACCATCATCAAAAAAGAAGAGAAACAAGAGCCTGTTGAAACATCTACAGATACCAAAGAAGTAGTTGAACAAAAAACAGAAGCACCTGTTGAAGAAAAACCTGTTCTGGCTGAAAAGACAGTTGAACAAAAGAAGACAACCCCTAAACCTGTTTTAAAACCACGGGGTAAAATTAAAAAAGTAACTCTAAATACTCCTGAAGTTGAAGTTCCTAAAGAGGTTGAAGCACCAGTAGCTGTAAAAAAAGCTGTTGTTGAAGAAAAACCAGTTGAGAAAAAACCAGTTGAAGAAAAGACTATTGAACCGGTTGTGGTAAAAGAGGAACCTAAAGTAGAAGAAAAAAAATCCGATGTTGAAGTCAAAACGGATGAAACAAAAAAACCAACGGCCAAAGCTGCTTCTGGTATTGTAGCAGCAGTAGTGCCAAGACGACGAGGATTAAAAGTAGTTAAAAAAGCTAAACCTCGTATCGCACCAATTGTGCACAACACAAGCAGTGATTCAACGCAAAAAATGAAATCGCTTAGTGAACTTTTAGGAAATACAGCTGATCTTAAAGAGACCTATCAACCGCGAAGTAAAAAACCAACAAAAAAACAAGCAGCACGTGCGCAAGAGCATGGTGTTCGATTGAATGTTCAGCATGGTGATTTTGCCTCAAGTCAAGATTCACTTTTAGGAGAAGAGGTAGTTTTATTGGATATGGGATTAACCGATACCAGTAAATTTTTACAAGAAACACCAAGAAAACCGCAGCAAGTTAAAACAACCAGACCAAGTGCATTTGGAAATTCCCCACGAGGTCTTAAGCGTGGTAAGAGAAAGAAAAAATTTAAAAGAACAGTTGAAGAGGTTGAGGTTACTGAAGTAACGATTCCTGAAAATATTAGAGTGTATGAGTTTGCAGAGAAAATAGGTAAAACCACAGGTGAAGTGATCACTGTACTGTTCTCATTAGGGATGATGGTAACAAAAAATGATTTCTTAGAAAGTGATGAACTTGAAATTCTTGGTGAAGAGTTTGAGATTGAGATTACGGTTAAAGATGAACTTGAAGAGGGTAACTATGTAGAAGATTATCATGATGACGAAGTTCATCAAAATGATAATCTAATTGAGCGACCACCAGTTATTACAATAATGGGACATGTTGATCATGGTAAGACATCATTGTTGGATAAGATTCGATTAACAAAAGTTGCTGCTGGAGAAGCGGGTGGTATTACTCAGCATGTTACAGCATATACAATTGTTAAAAATAATCATAAGATCACTTTTGTGGATACTCCTGGGCATGCTGCATTTACAGCAATGAGAGCTCGTGGAGCGGATATTACAGATATTATTATCATTGTGGTTGCTGCAGATGATGGGGTAATGCCTCAAACGATTGAAGCGATATCCCATGCAAAACAAAGTGGTAAACCTATTATTGTTGCAGTCAATAAGATTGATAAAGAAACAGCTAACATGGATATGGTAAAAGCAGGAATGGCAGAGCAAGAATTGACTCCTGTTGATTGGGGTGGAGATATTGAATTTATTGGTGTTTCTGCGCATACAGGAGAAGGTATTGAGGATCTGTTAGAAAATATTTTGATTCAATCTGAATTACTTGAACTTCAAGCAGATCCAACGGTTAAAGCAAAAGCTGCTGTTGTTGAATCATCTCTTGAAAAAGGTAGAGGACCTGTTGCAACTGTTATTGTACAAAATGGTACTCTAAGAGTTGGTGATAATATTGTTGCAGATACTACTTACGGTCGTGTTAAAGCAATTACAAACGATTTGGGTAAACCCGTAAAAGAATTACTTTTAAGTGAAACGGGATCAATCTTAGGTCTTGGTGAAGTTCCATCTGCTGGATCAGTATTAGTAGCACAAAATTCGGATAAAGAAGCAAAAGAGATTGCCACTGTTCGAGCTGAACATGCACGAGCGAAAGAGCTGAGTAAATCAACTAAAGTTTCTCTTGAGGAGATGAGTGGGTTGATTGCTGAGGGTAAAATCAAATCATTACCAGTAATTATTAAAGCAGATGTTGCTGGATCGCTTGAAGCAATTAAGGCATCATTAGAACAAATTAAAAACGATGAAGTAAAAGTAAAAGTACTGCATACAGGTGTTGGTGGGATCACTGAATCTGACTTAACTCTTGCAGGAGCAAGTGATGATTGTATCATTCTTGGATTTAATGTACGACCAACAGGTAGTGTTAAATCTAAAGCAAAAGCAGATGGGATTCAAATTAATACCTACAGTATTATTTATGATCTGATTGATGATGTTAAAGATGCCCTTTCAGGTATGATGAGTAAAAAAGTACGTGAAGAAAATACTGGTCAAGCAGAGATTCGAGATACATTTGTGGTTCCAAAAATTGGAACAGTTGCAGGATGTATGGTCACCGATGGTAAAGTTATCCGTGGTGGAATGGCTCGTGTTATTCGAGATGGTGTGGTTGTGTACACGGGTAAAATTGGAACCTTAAAACGGTTTAAAGATGATGCTAAAGAAGTAGCTAATGGTTTTGAGTGTGGAATTATGTTTGACAAGTTTAATGACGTGAAAGTTGGAGATTTTATCGAAACATTTATTGAGATTGAGGAAGACGTTCATATCGATGGATAAAAGCATTAATGTACAACGGACGCAGTCATTATTGATGGAACTTATACCTGAAGCACTTTCAGGTATGAATGACAGTAGAATCAATGGGCTAACCATCACGGAAGTAAATTGTAAAAATGGAAAATATGATGCAGATATCTACTATGATGCAACAGATTTTAATAAACAAGAGGAACAGCAAATTACCGCATTATTAACTAAGGTAAATGGGCGTATTAAAACCTATTGTTTATCCAGTACAGGATGGTACAAATGTCCAAACTTCAAGTTTATTGCTGACAATACACTTGAAAAGTCAAATAATATTGAAGCCCTATTTAAACAAATTAGGAAAGAATCATGACTCTAGAAGAATCAATCAAAATGACCGTAGAGGGTTTGGATTTATACCTGTACGATATAGTAACTACAAGAGAACATGATCGAAACATATTTCGCGTGTACATCACGGGTAAAGATGGAGTGAGTTTGGATCAATGCGCTCATGTCAGTCGATTAATTTCACCTATATTAGATATTGATGAGCCGATGAATGGCGTGTATACATTAGAAGTAAGTTCACCAGGAATTGAGCGAAAACTCAAAGTACTGGACCACTTTAAAGCAAGCGTTGGAGAATTGGTTAAAATCAAAGATATTGCTAATGAAAAATTTAAAGGTAAACTTCTTAAAGTAGAAGGATCCAATGTTTTTGTTGATACAAAGTTTGGTGAAGAGAAAGTTGATTTTGATTTTATTGAATCCGCTAAAACATATTTTGAGTGGTAAAATTTAAAAAATAACGTGGAGTTATTATGAGTACTGAAAGTGCGATAACCTTCTTTTTTGCAGTATTAATTTTTAGTATCACGCCAGGTCCTGGTGTGTTTGCCTTATTGGCTTCAGGTATGAGTCGGGGCGCAAAACAATCGATCTCTTTAGCTTTGGGAATGACCATCAGTGACGTGGTATATTTAATTCTCGCATGTTATGGATTGGCAAGCATTGCGCATCATTATGCAACTCTTTTTGATCTGATCCAATTTCTTGGGGCTTTATATCTTTTTTATCTGGCGTATAAAATCTTTACTTCACCCATAAATCTGCATATTCATAATGAAAAAGTAAAAAAGAAAGATTTTATTATGGGATTTATTCAAGGGTTTCTTATCTCTGCATCCAATCCCAAGGTTATACTCTTTTACATCGCTTTCTTACCCACATTTTTAGATGTAAGTATTTTGAGTATGCATGATGTTATACTGGTGAGCGTTTTAACCATAGTTGCATTAATGATTGGATTGATGAGTATAGCTATCATGGCAAATAAAGCCAAATTGATGCTTAAATCACAAACTGCAATGAAACGTCTAAATCAAACCGCAGCATCTATAATGTTTGGTGCAGGTGCTTTTTTATTGCTTAAAGAATAATGAACGTGACAACCGATCAACACTTCATGCAAGAAGCTTTAAATGAAGCATGGAGGTATCAATTACTAACATATCCCAACCCTGCTGTTGGTGCGCTTATTGTAAAAGATGCAGAAGCAATTGCTTGTGAGGCACATAAGAAATCAGGAGAGGCACACGCAGAAGTAAATGCCTTAAGAGCGGCATATTTGGTGCAATACCCACACTGTGAATTAAAAAATATACACGATTCTAATTTAGTGCATCAATATTTACTTCAACACCATAATGGATATTTTCATGATTGTACAATCTACGTGACACTAGAACCTTGCAATCATATTGGCAAAACCCCCTCTTGTGCAATGCTCTTAAAAGAGTTGAGACCAAAAAAGATTGTAGTAGGATCATACGATCCTAATAAAGAAGCTAGTGGAGGTATGCTAACATTGAAAAATCAAAACATTGATTTAAGCATTGGGATACTTCAAGATAAATGCGATGATCTATTATTGCCTTTTAAACTTTGGCAAAAAAAACAGTTTATATTTTTTAAAATGGCGATGCGATTAGATGGAACTATTGGTGGTGGAAAAATAAGTTCGCAACAAAGTTTAACGTGGGTACATCAACTTCGTACATGCATCGATGTAATGCTTATTGGTGGTAATACTGTTCGGACAGACCGACCAACATTGGATTCTCGATTTGTTAAAGGAAAAGCGCCCAATATTCTTATCTACTCTAAGCAAAAAGAGTTTGATCAACGTATACCATTATTTAGTATTGCTAATAGAGATGTGATCATTAGTGATACGTTAGAAGTAGTGCAAGATAAAAATTTTGTGATGGTAGAGGGTGGTTATGCTCTTTTGAATAGTATGCAAAATGCAATAGATATGTTGGTATTGATTGTTTCGAACAGCGAAAAAAAAAGAATTACTAATAAAAATCTTGGTTTAGAAGAAA
>JAYEFX010000045.1:0-8539 GCA_034658775.1 Campylobacterota bacterium | reverse complement strand
GTAAGAGAGTGTAAATATAAGTTTATACACCTATCATCAACTCTTCAAATATTCCAACTTTTTTTAGTGCAATGATTCTCTCATCATAAAAACTTTGAAGTTTTGATAGAAGGTTTGTTTTTTTATGTCTGGTTTTACTTATAGATAAATCGTCATAAACCAAAAGCTTTTTTGTATCTTCTATGTAATTTGGAAAATTATTCATAAACTTTATAACGATACTTTTAAACTCTTTTTTTACCTCTAAGTGATTTAATTCCAAAATATCAGCAAGATACAAAAAGTCTTCAAGAGCAAACTTTGATTTTTGTGTTTTATGTACTCTTCTAATTGGAAGAGCCAGATCGTCTGTATTGGTCCCTTTTATTACTCCTAAAGATATCACATCATATAAAGGCGAAAGAGTAAAAGTCTCTTTTCCTATATTTAATACTGCTATATTTTTTGCATGAAGATCGCCATGTTGTATAATATAAGAATAAAAATAAAATCGTAAAAGTTCTATCTTTTCGGACTTTGTTTTTAATACTTCATTTGCTTTTCTAAACAGTTCATCACTAGATGAATTGTACTTATTAAGACTAGATATATTTAGAAGTTGTCCAAAGTCGTATTGTTCATATCTAAACTCTTTATATCTATCAAATCGCTTGATGATATAGTGGAAGTTGTTGTTATGATAGATAAGTGCATTCATAGGCACATCAAATCCTAGTTCAATTTTAGCAAAACTCATAAAAAGATGCTCATTGACAAGTACTTGTGGATAGTAGCTGTTTTTATCTCCAAAGTATTCACCTATGTTTTTATTGAATGGTTTTAATAAATAGTGGGGATTTTTTGTATCTATATGTATTGATTTATTGTTATCATCAATATTTATATCTATTTTATTTTGATATCCACTAAGTGATGAATAATCTTTGTCACTTTTATCATCCAAAATTTCAGATTCAATATCTAAAGAATATTGTAAAACATTTGGGTAGCTATAGTTATCTAAAAGTTTATTTTTTATTGTTATGTAGCTAGGTCTTTTATCACTTGATTTTTTGTATTTAAATAGCTCATAAGTATATACAAACTCATAAACCCCATGTGTATTTAAAAGTGTTGTTAAACTATCTGCTATATCATCAAAGTTTTCAATATTAAGATGTTTGGCTCTTCGGTGTGATTCTGGAATTAAGTTTTCAAATATAAAAAACAGTTCACTGCTTTCATATGGTAAGTTACTTCTTGGTATACCTATAAGTTCATTACCTTTATAGTTTTTGTCATATGAAAAGATATACTTACCATCTCCAAAACGCATCTCCCCTATAACTATCCCCTCATTTAAAACAGTGATATTTTTATAAGAAAATTTTGAACTGTAAACTCTTTGATAATATGTAGCTCTTCCTTTTCCAAATCTATTAAGTTGATTTGATTCTACTAGAGATTTTAGAATATTATTTAGAGTTGAGCCCTTTATATCTGTTTTTAATTCTATCTCTTTTTTATTAAGTTGTGGCTCAACTTCAAAAAGATCAAGTATTATTTTATCTTTATTTATCATCTATAATCGTCCAATATTTTAAATGTTTAAGGTTTATATTATATTTTAGAACCACTTAAACTATACTTTAATAACAACTTCGAAAAATCCCATTGGTCTTTAGCCGATGGGATGAATCGAAACGCTAACCTTGATTAGCTATATAGTTCCGTATAGTCTCCAACAAAAACACAAATAACTCTTATTGAAAAACACTTTGGAAGCAGTAGGTTTTTATATAATTTCTTTTTAGATTATCGGCAAAAAGAGTATGCTAAAGGTAAAAAAGTATCATATAATATAACTCAAGCTGAACTAACAAAGCTTAAAAAATTAGATGAGTATAAATGGCTAAATGAATGCGGAAGCCAATCATTGCAAATGGCTCTTAGGAGTTTGGATTTAGCTTATGGTAAATTCTTCAAGAAACAAGGTGGTTATCCAAATTTCAAATCTAAAAAGAATACACATCAAAGTTTTACAGCTCCTCAAAATATTAAAGTAGCCAATAATAGAGTATATCTTCCTAAGTTTGTAAAAGATGGTATAAAATTAAAGTACCATAGGGATATACCTAAAGTTGCTATATTAAAACAAGCAACAATATCAAGAAACAATAGTCAATACTTTGTAAGTATTTTAGTTGAAGATAATATATCTATACCTAAACCTATAAAAGCTAAAACAGCAGTAGGTTTAGATATGGGTATAACTGATTTTATCATCACAAGTGATAAAGTTAAATATCCTAATAAAAGATATACAATTCAATCTCAAAAGAAGTTATTAAAACTTCAAAGAAAATTATCAAAAAAACAACATAGTAGAAAAAAAGGAGACACGACTAAGCAGTCAAATAACTATAAAAAACAAAAAGCTAAAGTACAAAAACTACATACTAAAATATACAATCAAAGAAAAGACTACCTACATAAAATATCAAACGAGATAACCAATCAATATGATATTATAGCTCTTGAAACTTTGAATGTAAAAGGTATGGTTAAAAATAAAAGATTATCTAAATCAATATCCGATGTTTCTTGGAATGAGTTTATGCGACAATTAGAATATAAAGCTTTATGGAAAGGTAAAACAGTTATCAAAATAGATAAATGGTTTCCGTCTTCTCAAATATGCTCTCATTGTGGAGCAAGTACAGGAAAGAAACCATTAAATATAAGAAAATTCGATTGCCCTGAATGTAAAACTAAAAACATAGACAGAGATATAAATGCTAGTATCAATATAAGAAATTACGCATTAGGACAAATAGATAATCGAAATACGGCAGGAACTGTCGAAATAAAAGCTTGTGGAGTATCCTCTGATGGGGCAACATCTAATGTTGCTAGTTATGATATGTTGAAACAAGAAGCCCAATCGTCTTTAGCGGTTGGGTAGTTCACCTATCTCCCTATTGCCAATAGATACAAATTTTATAGGTGGAACATATGTATCAATCTGACTTTTAACTCACATCAAACTTTTATTATATTTATCTGCTATATTTTTATAAGTTTGTCTTTGATAAAAGTACTCTTGAAATATTTTATTTTGAAGCTTTTCAGGTCGTCTATTTGATTAAGTTTTTAGACCCCATTTTTTATATTAAGTCGCAAAAAAGGTAAAATAAGTGTTAACCTATTTTACTTTTTCTACGTATTCACCTGTTCGTGTGTCTACCTTGATTGATTCACCCTCAACGATATGAAATGGTATTTGAACAACAGCACCAGATTCAAGTGTTGCTGGCTTTTTACCACCTTGAGAATCACCCTTAAAGTTTGGTGGAGTTTCAACAATTTTAAGAACAACCGATAGTGGTGCTTCAACAGTTATTGCTTCACCTTTATAAAACATCATATCAACATTCATACCATCAATAATCCATTTTTCAGTATCTCCAACTTGTTCAGGAGTTAACCCAATCTGCTCATAAGTGTTGATGTCCATAAATTGTAACATTTCACCATCATCGTATAAAAATTGCATGGTCTTTTGTTCTAAATCAGGTACTTCACATTTGTCACCAGCATGAAATGTTCTTTCAATGGTTTTACCATTTAAAAAGTTTCGTATTTTACATCGTACAAATGCTGCACCTTTTCCAGGCTTTACATGTTGGTACTCTGTGATTTTGTATGGAATACCATCATGCTCTATTTTTAAACCTTTTTTGAGTTCGCTCATTCCTATTGCCATTATTCTTATCCTTAGTGAAATTTATTTTTTAATTTGAAAAAGTATAGCACAGTTTTGTACTGCACATACATAAATGGTATCATCAATACAAAATAGATCAATGAATACTTTTCAATGATTCCCGTTGTGGTTAATCCAAAATTGATGAAAAACAATCCAAATACCATAAATGCAACACCCGGGCAGATTAGTGCAAAAGATACAGGAGATTTTTTTTCTGAGTGCACAAACTCATCAAAGTAACCAATATTTTTCATGATTTTGTATCCTAAGAGACCAAAAATAATTTGAAGTGACAATACGGTACTGGTCAATGTAAACAGTGTTGTTTTCCCCATTGGATCTTCAAAATGATGATCAAATCCAAAAGTAATTCGAATAAATGTAATTCCTAAAAGTGTTAAAATTGGAATAATTATCCAAAGTGAAGGGGAAGCTTCTTTGCCAATACCATGATCAAACATATCTTTAAATCCAAGTATAAGTTTTATGAGTAACAAAAGAATGGCAATTGCGCTAAAGAAAATAGCACCAAAGATACCAATAGCATTAACTCCTTGATAGTGACTCATGGCTCCTGGAGCTGCAAAACCAACAGCAACCATCGCAAATGCAAAGATTGAGATCATTTGAGAAAGGTTGTTATTCATCGTTGAATCAAAGTCACCGTTGGAGATAATTCGTGTAAAATATTCAGTAAAGAATTTTAGAGCAAAATATCCACATACAGCAAATGCTGCTAAAGCACCTGGAAATAAAAACTCCACCACATCCCAAAGTCCTGGAACAAAAGCAGCACCAAGAACAAAACATACATTGATGGTCATTGCAAAGGTTAAAGGCATCGTCATAAAGGTCACCTCTGCATTTGAGTTTTTCATTTTAGTGTAAGCATCGGTAAGCTTAAATGCATTGTATTGTTTAATGTTCCAAATGAGTAATTTAAAATGTAAAAATGCAAATCCAATAATAAAAACTAAAGAAAAAGCACTAACAAAAGAGAGCCAATCTCCTTTTAACAATGCTGGAAAAATAAAATCAAAAGTAGCCAGTGGTACCTTTGGATGAGGAATTAAAAACATCAAATACATAAAAAATGATACAGATAATCCACCTGCACCTAATGCACCTAAAAAATATAAAGGGGTGTATTTTTCTTTTAACATATAGTATATTCCTTAAATTATATTTGTGCGTACGCAACTGATTTCGCAGCACTTAAATTTGACAGTTGATCTAAAATTTCTGATGGAACATTTTCATCAACCAAAATTACAGCTAATGCTCCATCTTTTGATCGACCCAGTCTAAAGTCTGCAATATTAATGCCGTGATCAGCAAGTATTTGACCCACTTGACCAATTACTCCTGGTACATCAGAATTTGTTAATAAGATCATTCGTCCTGATGGTTCTACATCAACAATATGACCATTGATATCAATAATTCGTTGAATTTCATCATTGAAAATTGTACCACTTATTGTTTGCACACCACTGGATGTTGTAAATTTAATACATACTTTATTTTTATATCCACTGTTGTTTGGAATTTCATGTGTTTCAAGTGTAATATCTCTTTCTTTTAAAACATAAGGTGCATTAACATAATTTATTTTATCATTTCCTAGAGAAGAAGTCAATGCTCCCACCGTTGCAAAAGTACTTAAACTTTCAAGGTAGGCAGCGATATCTCCTTGCGCTTCAACTTTGATTGATAAAATTGCATGTTTGTCAATTTGAGATACTAAATAACCCATTTTTTGTGTTAACTCTAAATACGGTTTTACGTATGCAGGAATTTTTGTTTCATCAATTGGAAGGTTTAGAGCATGAGGATACCCAATACCTCGTGCTGCTTCAATTGCATTGTTTGCAGCTTGGGTTGCAATTTTAAATTGGGATTCTACTGTATTGGCTCCAAGGTGTGCTGTAACCGTCACATTTTCTAAGTCCAATAATGGATGATTGGTGGCAGGTTCTTTGATAAATACATCAATACCTGCCATATGAATTTTCCCACTTTTTAGATTATTGTACAGTGCATCTTCATTGTAGAGTCCACCTCGTGCACAGTTAATTAAAACTACGCCATCTTTCATTTTTGCAATTTGTTCTTCACCAATCATATTAAGTGTTTCAGTATTTTTAGGGGTATGAATAGTAATAATGTCACAAGCTAAAATATCATCAAAATTTTCTGTGTACGATATTCCTAGATCGGTAGCTTTGGTTGATGAAATATAGGGATCAAATGTGAGAACATCCATCTCAAAACTTTTAGCTCGAAGTGCCACACGGTGACCGATGTTACCAAATCCAATAACACCAAGTTTTTTTCCGTACAACTCTTGCCCATACCAATCTTCTCTTTTCCAGATTCTTTGATCTTTTAATTGTGCGTGAGCATACGGCATTTTTCGCATGCATGAAAGCATGTGTGTCATGGTTAATTCTGTTGCTGCAATAGTATTAGCTGTAGGTACATTCATGGCAATTACACCACGCTTGCTACACCCTTGCATATCAACATTATCTACTCCTACACCAGCTCGTACAATAGCTTTTAACTTGGTTGCGGCATTTAGAAATTTTTCATCAACATCTGTTGAACTTCGAGTGATACAAACATCTGCATCTTTAATAACATCAAGAAGTTCGGTTTTATCAATATTAGCTGCATAAACATAATTGATATCGTCAGTAGTTTTTAGGATCTCTAAACCTGATTCGTGTATGTGGTCGCACACTACAACTGTGTGTTTCATATTTTGTCTCCGATTTATCTTTAGTATAGTTTGGTATCCATAAGGAAGAGACCTTATGGATGTAAGTTTTACATTTTATCTTTAATAAGATCACCAAGTGTCATTGATGAAGTATCATTAACACTGTCTAAGATTGCTCTTTCTTTTTGGATTTCAAGTCTTTTAATTGATAATCGAATTCTATTTCTTTTCGTATCAATATTCGTAACAACTGCTTCAATATCATCACCAGCTTTTACTTCTTCAATCTCTAATGGACCAAAATCTTCTGTTCGAATTAAACCATCAAGGTTATTTTCTAATTTGATAAAGATTCCAAAGTCTTTGATATCTTTTACACTTCCAGTGATGATCTCTCCGACTTTATGTGCATCTTGAAATTGTTTAGCAGGAGAAGCACTTAACTCTTTAACACTTAAAGAGATGTTTTCTTTTTCAGAATCAATTTTAATGATTTTTACTTCTACTTCATCACCTTTTTTGAAAAGCTCTTTACACTTTGCATTGTCTTCCCATGAAGCTTCCTCATTGTGTAATAGTCCATCAACTTCACCAACAGTAACAAAGGCACCAAATTCAGTTAATGTAGCTACTTTACCAGTTACAATATCACCAACTTTAAACTCTTTTTTGAATTTCTCAAAAGGTTTTGGTTGAAGTGATTTCAATGAAACTCGTAATCTTTTTTTATCAACATTAAGCTCAACTACTTCAACAGTAATCTCATCACCAATAGCCAATAAATCTTTTGGATTTTTCATGCTTTTGTTCCAAGAAATTTCTGAAATATGAAGTAATCCTTCAATATCATTTCCAAGATCAACAAATGCACCGTAAGTTTCAAAGTTACTAACTGTAACAGAGATTGCATCACCAACTTCTAATTCATCTCTGATCTCATCCCAAGGATTTGGAAGAGCTGCTTTGATTGATAATGACAAGTGTTGTTTCTCTTTGTCGTATTTAACAACTTTAACAATCACTTCATCACCTTCATTGTAGTATTGCGAAGGGTTAACTGGACCTTTGTATGAAATCTCATTGTAGTTTACTAAACCATCAATTCCATTTACCTCTACAAACATACCGTAACTTGTAATTTTTTTAATAAGACCATGCACAGGTACATCAGCTTCTAAAAGAGCAGCAACTTTTTCATCTTTTTGTTTTTTGTTTTCTTCAATTAATTTCTTTCTTGAAACTACGATTGAACTTTGCTCTTCATTGATTTTTAAAATTTTAGCTTTAACTTTTTTACCAACTGCACCGACTGCTTTTAAGTAACTTTGAGCCATTGGCATGAAAAATTCCATCCCATCTTCACTCTCTATCATAAACCCTGCTCGTGGTTTAACACTTACAATTTTACCTTCGATTGTCATATCTTCGAAATCATCTTTATGCTCAGCTACAAATGCATCAAATTTTTCTTTTTGCAACACTTTTCTGTATGAGATTGAAGGTCTTTCCCCTCTGCTTCCCATCATCATTACTTTGATTACATCACCAGCTTTGAATTGTACTTCACCATTAACAGTAATTTCACTTACGTAAATTTTACCCTCAATCTTTTGACCAACGTCAACAAGTACTACATCACCATTAATTTCTACAATTACACCATCTACAAGTGAGTTGTTCTCACTGCTTTCTAAAGATTCATCAAGCATCTTTGCAAAATCAAAATCTTCACCTAAGTCGATATCTTCCATACCCATTATATACCCTTTGTTATTAACAATTATTTTCTTAAAGTCGCTGATTATACAATTTTTTAGCTTAAATTATTGTATGTAAGTGTAAGGGATTATATTTTTTGGATGGAATTTACTACGCTTTGAATGATCCAATCAGGAGTAGAAGCACCAGCAGTTATGCCGCAAAGTGATTTATTTTTGAACCAATTGATATCAAGCTCATTTTCATCTTCAATGAGATAACTGTCGCAATGATCTTGACAAATAGATAAAAGTTGTTTGGTATTTGAGGAGTTTTTACCACCAATGACGATCATGATATCAACCTCT
>JAYEFX010000044.1:0-3172 GCA_034658775.1 Campylobacterota bacterium | reverse complement strand
TGCGTTGGTTGATCTAATCGATAACGAAGTATATTCAGAAGATTCCCCCATACAAGATGCATCATCATTAAAAATGATGATGGGATCAATTAAAGATATGATTTTTGGAAGCTACGGTGAAAATGATGATCAAAACTTATTTGGATATGGACTGTCTTTAGATGAAAGTGGACATCTAAGTCTTGATAGTGAAAAATTTGGTGCAGCATTAACCAATGATTTTGATGGGTTAAAAGATTTCTTTTTAGGAAAAGCAGAAGACAAAGGTTTTGGAACGCTTATGAAAGAGTACCTCGTTGGACTTGATCAATATGAAGGCTTGTTGTACAATTATAAAGAAAACATGGCATCAAGACAAGAAAAACTTGAAGAGGAGCGTGAAAAAGCGATTGAAACTTTGGATACAAAATACGATATCATGGCAGCACAATTTGCGGCATACAGTTCAATTATTGCACAGATGGAAGCTTCCTTTGGTGGGATGCAAATGATGATTGATCAATCGGTTGCACAAAAGTAATAACATAATTTAAGAGGAAATATACTATACTCTATGCCTATAAAAAATTTGGAGATCTAAATGGGAATTGAAGCATACAATCAACAAGCAGCGGTGACAGATGACCCGTACATGCTTATACTAAAGCTGTATGAGGGATTGTTGAAATATCTTTCATTTGTAAAAAGTGCAATGGAAGAAGATAATGTAGAGGAAAAATTTATTTACATTAATAAGTCAATTGCTATATTTGATGAATTACGAAACATACTTGATTTTGATGGTGGAGATGTTGCGTATTATTTAGACGGTTTGTATCTGTATCAAATTGAAACTCTTTTTACGGCTGGAATTGACGATAATGTTAACTCCATAGAACAAGTAAATAAAGTAGTAAAAGGCTTAATTGAAGCATGGAAAGACGAGACTGGTCTTTAAAATCTCTGCAGGAGTTGATCTATATTGACTCCTTGGATGATGAACAACGAGCAAGTGGTTTGCAGCGTTGGGTTGAAACGTATCTTGAGGGCCGTTCAATAACGGATATTGATCTTCCCACAGAACAACTTAAACAACTTTCAGAACTTTTCTATAAAAATGTTGATTTTTTAAAACGTCATCGTGAAAATCAACGACGTGAATTGATGAAGATGAGTGATTTAAAAAAATTTTTAAATCACTAATCCTACTGCATCTCGAATAATACCCATTTTTTCTTGAGCTTTGACTCTGGCTTTTTTGGCACCGTGTGCTAAAATCTCTTTTACTTCATCTGGATTATTTAAATAATGCTCTCTTTTTGCAGCGTATGGTGCAAAGTGTTCATTGATTTTATCCAATAAGGTGAGTTTAAAATGTCCATAACCTTCACCTGGGGTGGCATAACGCTGTTGCAACTCCAGCAATTCATCATCATTCATAAACAGTTTACATAGAGTATAGACATTACATGCTTCCCATTGTTTGGGTTGATCCAGTTCAGTAGAGTCTGTTACTACACTCATAACCTGCTTTTTAAGAACTTTTTTACTTCCAAACATATCAATGGTATTGCCATAGCTCTTGGACATTTTAGCCCCATCTGTTCCTGGAACACTTTGTACAATCTCATCTACTTTAGATGAGGGTATGGTCAAAATATCTCCATAAGTGTTGTTAAATGATTGAGCAATGTCTCGTGTCATCTCAACGTGTTGAATTTGATCTTTTCCAACAGGAACAATATTTGAATCAAACAATAAAATATCTGCAGCCATAAGTACAGGGTAGGAGAATAAACCATGATTGGCTTGGATCCCTTTTGCTGTTTTATCTTTGTAACTGTGTGCACGTTCTAATAACCCCATAGAGGTATGATTGGAAAGAATCCAATACAACTCTAATACTTCAGGAACATCACTTTGTACCCAAAAAGTAGATTTTTCAGGATCCATTCCAAGGCTAAGAAAATTTACAGCTGCTTCAAAAGTATTTTTTTGTAAAAATTCTTTATCTTTTACAGAGGTTAAAGCATGATATGAAGCAATAAATGCAAACAGATCACCTTTGTCTTGAGACTCTACCATTTTTTTAATCATACCAAAGTAATTACCTATATGGATGGTTCCTGAGGGTTGGATTCCGGATAAAATTCTCATGATGCGATACTATGCTTTGTTTGCAAAGATTTCAATCGAGTTGATGCTGTCTTCTTGAGATACACAGTCAAGAGTGATAAAACTCTCTTTATCATCTTGTTCTATTTCACCAAATACCGTATGCCCACCATCAAGATGAGGACAGGCAACAAAACAGATGAAAAATTGACTGCCACCAGTATCTTTTCCTGCATGAGCCATTGATAGAGTTCCTCGTTTATGCTGTTGTTTTGGTGCTGATGTTTCACAAGGGATAGACCATCCTGGCCCTCCTGTTCCTCTACCGTCTGGACAACCTGCTTGTGCCATGAAATCTGGAATTACACGATGAAAGTTTAGGTTATTGTAAAAACCATCATTGGCTAATGTTGCAAAATTTGACACAGCAATAGGTGTAGACTCGGGGAAAAGTTTTACCCATATATCTCCATTGTCTGTGCTAATTTTAGCGTATTGGAATTGTTCTAATTCTTCGTTGGTGTAGTTGTATTCTTTTAATTCGTCTTTAAATCCAAACATGTATGAACCCTTTAGTGTATATTTTTTTGGGATTGTATCATTTTTTAGGTTCTAAGTAGTTTAGCTTGACCATGGTTTCAATCAGTTCTTTAAATACAGGTACGGCAGAGTGTGATGCATAGTAATAGTACCAATGTTTACCGGTTGATATGGGGTTATTAACGCTTACACCAATGGTGTATTTTTTCTTCTGATCATTGGCAAATCCAAAAAAAGAACTGATGTATTTTTTTTGATACGCACCACGTCTTGCAATATTGGCAGTTCCTGTTTTCCCGCCAATCTCAAGTCCTTCTATTTTTGCCGATTTTCCTGTCCCTTTTTCAACGGTTTTAACAAGCAGTTTTTTCATTTTATTAGCAGTGTCTTTCTTAATGATTTGTACGGGGACAATATTTTGTTCAGTATTTACAATTTGATTTCCAGAGATGATTTTAGAAACAATTTGGGGTGTTACTACTTTGCCATTGTTGTTAAAAGCAGTGTATGCTTTTAGCACTTGCATAAAGGTTGATGT
>JAYEFX010000043.1:0-3186 GCA_034658775.1 Campylobacterota bacterium | reverse complement strand
TGCACAGCCAAAATCTCCTTTTAAACTGAAGGCTCCTAAATCATTAGGGACAAAATGGACAATATCGTACAAGTTTTGCACGCGACAAAATCGTGAAACCAATTCATGATAATCATTACGTTTACCCGCAATTTTTAAAAAAATATTTACTTTTGCATATGCTTTTTTACTGTACATTATTGTCTCTTTGTATTTTATTCAAACTGTAACTTACTTTTTCATCCAGAATTTTAATAATGGAAAAAAATGTCTTAAATACCAATAGATATTCCCCATCGTTTTTATTTTCAAGATACTGTATCTCTATTTTTTTACCTAAACTGATCCACTGTTCATCCCCTAGATAGGTATTTCTTGGAATTTTCAAGTATTCAATGGGATCAAGTGCTTTTTGCTCATCATAAATAAATCTGCCCTCATGCAATCTACGCAAAGAGCTTAATGTTCCTTTTGAAGATATTTTTTCAACCAAAAGCTGTGCTAAGCTACGTATGTACGATCCCTCACTCACTGTTGCTTCAAAGGTGATAAAGGGATGCCTATAATGAATTAAATTCATGCTGTAAACCTGCATGGTTATTGGTTTCATGGCGACATCTTGCCCTTGTCGAGCTAAGGCATACGCACGTTGTCCATCAATTTTTTTAGCACTGTATTTAGGGGGCAAATACTCTACTTCTGCATGCAACTGCAAAATAGCATCGTTTATATCTTTTAGCATCACTTTTTCTGGATTGGATTCAAGAACAGTGACGTTTTCATTATCCAATGAATCGCTGTGCACTCCTAGCCACAATGTTGCTCTATAACTTTTTGGTGTTTTATCAAGATAGTTAAACAACTTTGTGTATTGATCAAAAGCAACGATCAAACACCCTTGCGCAAAAGGATCTAAAGTCCCAGAAAAGCCTGCTTTTTTTTGTTTGTATTTTCTTTTTATTTTACGAAGATAAAAATTAGAACTCATGCCAATAGGTTTATTGACAACAAATAAACGGTTATTCAATCAAATCTTCTCTACAAATGAAGATAAAATATCACGCTTTGATCCGCCAAAGTTGATTTTGAGTTTCATCTCTTTACCTGCTTTTTGCATCCCTTCAATACGCCCCATACCGAAAATTTTATGTTTGACAAGATCCCCTTTTTTGTATCCCGAATTTTTATCAATACGCAAAGATCCTTTAACCAAACCTGATTCGGTTAAAAATCGACTTTTTACCAAGTTGGCACGTTTCCCTTTATAAAATCGACTGTGCACAAAGCTTAGTGTCAGATTGTCTTTAGCTCTTGTAAAAGCAACGTAACCCAGTCGTCTCTCCTCTTCGGTATCACTTCCATCGCCCACAATAGGAAAAAATCCCTCCTCCATACCAATCACAAAAAGATGCTTGTATTCTAAACCTTTTGCCGCATGGATACTCATCATGGAGACTGCTTCATTGCTTAGGGCATCTTGATCCGATTCAAGAGCTATTTCATTAAGAAAATCTTCCAATCCTAAATGGGGGTTTTGAAGAAAATAATCACGTATAAATCCATAAAACTCATCAATATTTGCAATTCTATCCATTCCATCAATCGCTTTTTCATACGACTCTTTAAAATCAAAAGTCTCTTCAAAGTTATCCAAAAATCGCATTTTTGATTCTGCTAACATATCTTTTAGATCCATAATCGAGGCCACAAAAACTTTTAATGTTCGTGAATTCTTTTTCCCAACAATAGCGGCCAATTGCTCTGCGCTATAGCTTTCCAACATATTAAAAATAGGGATATTTTTCTCTTGGGATTCTTTGTCAAGCTTTTCTATTGTCGTTTTACCAATTCCACGTTTAGGTTTATTTACCACACGTTTGAGTGAAAAATTATCATTTTTATTGGTGATAATTCTAAAATAAGCGATTAAATCTTTGATCTCTGCTCGTTCATAAAACTTCATTCCACCCACAAGCTTATATTTAATTCCATTTTTTGTAAAGCCATCTTCAAGTGATCGACTCAATGCATTCACACGAAACAGTATGGCGATATCTTTTGCACTCTCTCCGCTTAATATGAGTTGCTTTATATCATCACCAATTTTTCGTGTTTCATCATTTTCATCATTGGATTCATACACTTTCACACCAGACCCTTCTGCTCGTGTGGCAACCAATCTTTTACCCAATCGATCACGATTGTGTTCAATAAGCTCATTGGCATGTTTTAATATTTTTTGGGTCGATCGGTAGTTTTCTTCCAATTTAACCACTTTTGTATTCTCAAAATTTTGTGAAAAGTTCAAGATATTTTTAATCGTAGCACCTCTCCATCCATAAATCGATTGATCATCATCACCCACAACACATAAATTGGTATGATTTGTGCACAGTTTGAGTAAAAGTTTGTATTGTAACTCATTGGTATCTTGGTACTCATCAACCATAATATACTGATACTTTTGACTGGTTTGTTGTGCTAATTCTTTATTTTTTTCCAAAATTTTATACGGCAACAGCAACAGATCATCAAAATCAACTAAATTGTTTTTCTCAATATACTCTTCATATTTTGTGTACACATCTGCTATTTGAGAATAGTATTGTGTTTGTGCTGTTGCTTTTGCTTCAAGGGGGTTTACCAATGAATTTTTATATTTTGATATCTCTGAAGCTAATACTGAAGTAGTTACCTCTTTATCTATTGAGCGTAAGATTCTTCTCTTATCGTCCGTATCGATGATAACAAAATTATTTTTACGACCCAACTCCTGCATATGAAATTTTAAAAACAGTAATCCAAACTTATGAAAAGTACACAACAATGGAGGATGGGAAATATCATCAATCAAAGCAAATGCACGTTCTCTCATCTCCGTAGCTGCTTTGTTTGTAAAGGTCAATGTCAATATAGAAGCAGGATCAATTCCTATGGAGATAAGATACGCCAATCGAGATGTGATGGTTTTAGTTTTACCACTACCTGCTCCAGCTAAAATTAAAAGTGCTCCATCAATATGCGATGCAGCATCCTGCTGTGAAAGATTCAGTTCTGATAAAATGGTATTACTTGACATTGCTTATTTCCTTAATTATAGTAATTATTATATCATAAAATTGATAATATTATACCTTCTACTTATACTTATTGCTTTTTTTATAAATAAATGTTATCATACTGATAATAAAACATAAAGTGAGTGTA
>JAYEFX010000042.1:0-15358 GCA_034658775.1 Campylobacterota bacterium | reverse complement strand
AACAAGAGGTGATACTGCCTTTAAAAAAAACACAATTGTACTTGGAAGTGGGAACAACAAGTATGGATATAGATCTGTTGTGGATGCAAGAGATATTTCGCTTACCTATTAAAATTAAACTGTTTGGTAAAGAAGATATTTTATTTTCTTTGCTTGATATTGATGAAAAAGTCAATTTGTATAAATTGGTACAAAATTTGTTTGAACAAGAGAAATTTGATAATATTGATGTAAATCAATTTTTTCATGACCTCATATCTTTGGCCATCAAGAAAAAAAGCAGTGATGTGCATATTGAAACATTGGGTGATGGTCTTGTGATTCGATTTAGAATTGATGGTGCAATGGTTCAGATATTAAAATTTGGTTTTGGTCTGTATCCCATTGTGAGCTCCATTATCAAAATTATTACAAATTTAGATATCTCTGTTAAGCGTTTCCCACAAAATGGACGATTTTCTCAAACGATTGATGATGTAGATTTTGATTTCAGAGTCTCTATTATGCCCATTATAAATGGTGAATCAATTGTTGTACGGATATTAAATAATAGTGCACAAAATACCCAATTGAAGCATTTAGGGCTGGATGATGTATGTTTAGAACGTATTACCCATCATATTGGACAAAATCAGGGATTGATTTTAGTTACAGGACCTACTGGTAGTGGTAAAACCACTACCATGTATGCACTTCTAAAAAAGATTAAGGCTGAACATAAAAAAATCATTACACTCGAAGAGCCTGTAGAATACAAACTTTCAGGAGTGTGTCAAATTAATATCAATCAAGATATTGGACTGGGTTATGCACAAGCGTTAAAAGATATATTACGACAAGACCCTGATGTGATAATGATTGGAGAGATACGTGATGCGCAAACACTGCAAATTGCTTTGCAAGCTGCACTTACAGGCCATCTTGTGATTGCAACACTGCATACCAATGATGCAATCAGTACGATTGATCGATTGTTGGACTTGGATGCAATGCCGTATTTGATTGCATCGACTTTAAGCTTGGTTATATCCCAGCGTCTTGTACGCCAATTGTGCACAAAATGTAAAATCAATAAAGACAATACGTATCATCACCAAGGGTGTGAACATTGCCATTTAACAGGATTTGATTCACGTTTGATGATTAGTGAACTGCTTTTAATGACACCTTACATTCAAAACAATATAAAATCAGGTTATGATGCGCAAAAAATATACACGCACTGTAAGCAAAATGGTTTTGAAACACTGCATGAAAATGGGATGAAAAAAGTTGCTTTAGGACAAACCACATTGCATGAATTAAAAAGTGTGTGTAAAGAACATGAAACAGTATAAAATTACCTATCTTAAAAATGCTAAACCAAGCTACACAACACTGGATCAAAACAGTATAAAAGAGTTCCCCTACAGTATTATAAAAATTCAGGAGATAAAAAGTTTTTACCATCTATTTGAACTGTTTAGTACGGTCACTCAAGAGGATATTACCTCCATGTTTTCACAAATGAACATGATGTTGCAAGCAGATCTTTCAATGATTGATACAATTGAACTTTTACTGGAAAATGAGAGTAAAAAAAAGCTAAAAGATATACTTAAAACTATTAGAGATACATTAAAACAAGGAAAGTTACTCGAGGATGAATTGGAACAGTTTAGCCAAGAGTTGGGTGAGTTTAGTATCTCTTTTTTATCTTTAGGGCAAAGAGATGGAAATCTAAAAGATTCAGTTGCGGTGTTGGTTCAAATTTTAGAAGAGAAAAATCGCACAAAAAAAATGTACATGAATGCATTGAATTATCCTATGGTATTGGGTCTAACATTTATAGCCGCACTGGGTGTGATTTTTGGATACGTGGTACCCCAATTTGAACCATTATTTACACAATACGGTGATAACTTACCCTATACGACAAAGACACTATTAAGTGTGAAATATTTTTTTCACCATTATGCAATGGTATTTATCGCAACAGTAGTGTTTGTATGCATAAGTGTTTACGTAAGTTATAAACAATCGTTAAAATACAAAGAAGTGCTGGATAGGTTTATGGTAGTGTATGTACCAATTTTGGGCAAATTGATTTTATTATCCAACGTATTGATTTTGTTTTTAACTCTAAGTTTATTGTTAAAACAAAAACACACTTTTCAAAGTGCTTTACACAGTGCCGTAAAATTAATTCAAAATCGATATTTGAAAAGTATCTTTGAAAAAGCGCACGGTGATATTGTAAAAGGGAAATCAATACAAAGTGCTTTTGAAAAAGTGAAATATTTTGATAATTTAGTACAAAAACTTCTAATTATAGGACACAGAAGTAATCAATTTGAGGCAGTTTTAGATAAAATAGTGAAAATATATCAAACACGATATACAGATACATTAGTAAAAATAATAAAATTAATTGAACCATTGTTTTTATTGATTATTGCTTTGCTTGTTGTTTGGATGATGTTGGCAATATTTGTGCCAATGTGGCAGATGAGCACGGTACTGTAAAAGAGTGAAATAATAAAGGGCAAATAGTATGAATTTTGAGCAATCAGTAAAAAACATGTTGGAGCATTTAGGTGAAGATACACAACGTGAAGGGTTGATAAAAACTCCTGCACGAGTACAAAAAGCGTGGGAGTTTATGTGTAGCGGATACACTAAAGATGCTAAACAGATCATTCAAAGTGCACTGTTTACAAGCAGCAATGATGAGATGGTTGTGGTTAAGGATATTGAATTTTATTCCACATGTGAACATCATATGTTACCCATTATTGGAAAAGCACATGTGGCGTATATCCCCAATGGAAAAGTGGTGGGTCTGTCTAAGATCCCTAGAGTTGTGGATGTGTTTGCACGACGACTGCAGATTCAAGAGCAGATGACGGAACAAATAGCCGATGCTATAAATGAAGCAATTTCACCTATGGGTGTAGCGGTTGTTTTGGATGCACGACATATGTGCATGGAGATGAGAGGCGTTGAAAAAATTTGTTCAACTACAGTTACTTCAGCTCTTCGAGGTATATTTAAAAAAGAGAAAAAAACAAAAGATGAGTTTTTAAGCATTATCTCCTCCTCATTTAATAAATAATATAATTTTCTATAACTAATTCAACTAATCTTTGATATAATTTAAATTATAAATTTAATTGTAAAAGGTTGGTTGATGGTTAAAAGCTCAAGTAGGTACATTATCTTTTGTATATTGCTTACGAATTTTTTATGCGCAACACAGCTTCAAAAAGTCTCCTTACAATTGCAATGGCTTAACCAATTTCAATTTGCTGGATATTATATGGCTAAACATAAAGGCTTTTATGAATTAGCTGGCTTAGATGTGGAGTTGAAACCTTTTAAAAACGGTATTAATGTAGCGCAAGAGGTTAATGAAAATAGAGCTACTTACGGGATAGGCCGATCCTCATTGATTATAGAAAAATCAAAGGGTGCTAATATTAAACTTTTAAGCGCCATATTTCAATCTTCCCCACTTGTTGTATTAAGCACTAAAAACTCTAATATACGCAGCGTAAAAGATTTTAGAGGCAAAAAAATTATGACAACATCGGATGCAACATCAACAGTATCCATAGAAGCAATGATCAATCAAAATGGTGTTGATTTAGATGATTTAATAAAACAACAACACTCCTTTGATATTAATGATCTAATTTCTAAAAAAACTGATCTTATGGTTGCGTATATTTCAAATGAACCATTTTTATTAAAAAAGCAAGGGGTTAAGCCTGTTGTTTTTGATCCAAAAGATTATGGATTTGATTTTTACAGTGACCTATTGTTTACGAGTGATAATGAGATAAAAAATCACAAACAAAGAGCTTTAGATTTTAGAGATGCTTCGTTGATGGGTTGGGAATATGCTTTTGAACATATTGATGAAACGATCAATCTTATTTTTGAAAAATACAATGAACAAAAAAAATCAAAAGAGGCACTTCTGCATGAAGCAATGGAGTTGAAAGAATTAGTCTATTTGGGAATAAAAGATATAGGAAATATTGATGGGGCTAAAATAAAAAGAATATACGATATTTATAATGTTATGGGTTTGATTCAAAATAAACTTAATCTAAAAAGTTTTGTGGTTGATATCCAAAAACGTGATATGCTGGATTTGACCTTTAAGGAAAAAAGATATTTAAATAATAAAAAAGAGTTAAGTGTATGCGTAAAAAAAGCTTGGCTACCGTATGAAGATATGCAAAAAGGAAAATTTATAGGAATAGGTGCAGATTTATTAAATCTTTATGCCAAAAAGCTTGATCTTCGTTTAAAAATAGTATCAGCCAATACTCAAACTGAAATTTTGAAACTTTTACGAAATAAAAAATGTGACGTGAAACCAATGATGGGTATCGAGCAAGAAAAGAAAATGCCTTATATCTCTACGTATAAGCAAATAGAGGACAACATTGTATTGATCACACGAATAGAACAACCTTTTATCGATGACTTAGGCAGTTTAAAACAAACTGTTGTTATGGCACAAGGGTTTGAACGATTTATAAAGTTTATACAAAAAGAGTACGTACATCTTGACATAAAGATAGTAAAAGATATCGATACTGCATTGAGCTTGGTTGCTCGTGGAGAGGTTTATGGATACATTGGTACATCGTTAGTATCGGCATATCAAATACAAAAGAAATATTCAACAAAATTAAAAATTGTAAATGACTTTAAAAGTATTGCATTGGGGATTGGTGTACGTGATGATGACCCTATGTTGTTAAATATCTTAAATAAGATTATGGTACGTTCGACCCAAAAAGAGATAAAAGAGATATTTGATAAGTGGATTGTTACCACGGTTGAAAAAGAGCAAGACTATACCTTTGTTTGGCAACTTATTGGGATATTTATATTTATTTTATCCATAGTAACGTTTTTTTTAATCAGGCAAAAACAATTACACCTTGATATAGAAGATCTTAATCATGCACTTGAAGAAAAAGTTCACAGTACCGTATTGGATTTAAGCCGAGCACAAAAATTAGCCAAAGTTGGCTCATGGAGATTTTGTAATAGACAAAATGAATTATCCTGGAGTGATGAAGCATACAATATATTTGGGATTGATACGTCCAAATATACGATAAAAACCATAGAAGATTTTATTCAATACATCCATCCTGATGACCTGGAGATGGTAAGTAGCGCCTTTGATAATCATATTCGTACAAAAGAACCTTATTTTAAGATACATAGAATCATCACTCCTGCAAATCAAATAAAATATGTTGAAGAGAGATGTGAAAGCATATTTAATGATGCAGGTGAAGCATTGGTTTCCAACGGAACAGTTCAAGATGTTACGCAGCGTGTATTGGCACAAAAAGATATAGAAAGTAAAAATCAACAATTGATAAAGCAATCCCAATTAGCTCAAATGGGAGAGATGATCTCTATGATTGCACATCAATGGAGACAGCCCCTTTCAGCAATCAGTGCACGAACCAATAATCTTACAATGAAAATAATTATGGACCAAAAAGTAGATACAAAGTTGTTTCATAAGGAGTTGGACTACATTAGTGAATACGCACAGCATCTATCTGAAACAATTGATGATTTTAGAGGATTTTTTAAGCAGAATAAACAAAAAGAATTAACAACACTAGAGGAGATAATAAACAGCACTTTAACTATTGTTCAAATATCCTTAGAAAATAAGAATATTAAAATTGAAAAAAGATTAAATTGTAATATCACGTTTGAAACCTATGCAAGTGAGATAAAGCAAGTGGTTTTAAATATTATAAAAAATGCAGAAGATGTTTTACTCGAACGTAAAATACAAAATCCACGTATTGTTATTGAAACATGTTACAATGAACAAACACAGCATAAAAAGATCATCATCCAAGATAATGCTGGAGGGGTACCAATAGGAATAACGGATAAAATTTATGAACCCTATTTTTCAACAAAAAAAGAAAAAGATGGAACAGGGTTGGGCATGTACATGTCCAAAATGATTATAGAAGATCATTGTGATGGCAAACTAAGTGTCATTAATGATGAGATGGGCGCAGTATTCAGCATTGAATTAAATTAAGAAAAATTTTAGAAGAAGGTAAGTGAAATGAAACAAAATATGCAAGAGTTGTTAAAATTTACAAAAACATTGAGAGTGTTGTATGTAGAAGACAATAAAGAAGCACGAGAATCAACCATTGCAATGCTGGAAAATTTTTTTGATACGGTTGATGTCGCAGTTGATGGGGATGATGGATATGAAAAGTATTTAAATTATTATGAAACCTCTAACAGATATTTTGATTTGGTTATTAGTGATCTGAATATGCCCAAAATGGAGGGAACGGAGATGGCTAAGTTGATGTTTGATCTTAATAAGTATCAGCATATTTTGATTATATCAGCTTATAATGATGCCCCAAGATTAGAAGAATTGATCAACATGGGCATCTCAAATTTTATGCACAAACCTTTGAAGCTTGCTAAGTTGGTATCGGTGTTGTGGGAGGTTGCAAAAGATATTCAAAACAGACGCAATAAAGACAAAGAGTTCAAAGAGATTGAACAACTAAACAATGAACTGGATGTTTTGGTCGATAGTTTTGATACTTATGTGATCGCTTCGCGTACAGATTTAAAAGGGCTAATCACGTATGCTAGTAAAGCATATGAAATAATATCAGGATATGCTGAAAGTGAACTCCTCGGTAAACCTCATAGTATTGTACGTCATCCAGATATGCCAAAATCTGCGTTTAAAGATATGTGGGAGACTATTCAAGATGGTAGATTGTGGGTAGGTGAGGTAAAAAATCTGAAAAAAGATGGTACGTATTATTGGGTAAAAGCCAATGTCGCACCCTATTTTGACAAACATAAAAATCATATTGGATACAGTGCTATTCGAATTGATATTACCGCACAAAAAGAGGTAGAAGAGCTGCATAAAGAGGTAAATAACTTACTTAATAACTCTGCACAGGGCTTTTTGTCTTTTAATGAAGAGTTTACTGTAGCGGATAGCTTTTCTAAAGAGTGTTTAAAAATATTTGAAAGTGCAACAATTCAATCCCAAAATATTGCCAATCTATTATTTGCTAATGACTCAGTAAAAAAAGATCTTTTTACGGATGGTATTGAACGTGCGGTAAAAAGCGATGAACAGATGATTAAAGAGATGTTTTTATCCTTACTTCCAAGTGAGCATAGACTCAATTCAAAAGATATTGGTATTCAATATAAAATTTTAACCAACAATACATTTATGTTGATACTAACCGATATTACAAAAACAAAAAAACTTGAGCATAAAATTCAAGAACAACATCAAATTCAAAAAATGATTGTAGCAGTAGCTTCAAATCAAAATGACTTTTTGGAACTTAAATATGATTTTGAAAATTTTTGCAAGCATCCAAGTTCAGATATAAAAATACTTTTAAGAGAGCTGCATACTTTTAAGGGGATATTTGCACAAAAAGAGATCACTGGAATGATGAATGCTGTTCATGATCTTGAAACGCATATTAATCAATTACTGCAAGAGGATAATATAAGTACAGATACTATTGTAGATACAATTAATGAACATGATTTATTGCAGGACTTTGAAAAAGATTTGGAGACGATTCGCTTAATACTTGGCGAAAAGTTTGTGCAACAGAGTCGTTCTTTAAGTATAGATGTCGATGCTTTTGAGGGTTTAGAAAAAAAACTAAAAGAACTTAATGTGCAAAATTTAGAAACATCTTTAGAGGGTATCTTATTGGATGTGGAAGAATTTAAACATGAACCTTTATACAGCATGCTAAATATCTATCCTTCAACCGTTAAACAAATGGCACAAAGAGTTCAAAAAGAGATCTATCCTTTAGAGATACAAGGAGATAAAGAGTTAAGAGTCAGTGATACTTTTAAACCTTTTGCGAAGTCTCTTGTGCATCTTTTTAATAATTGTGTGGATCATGGAATTGAAAATATAGAAACACGAGTAGAAAATGGAAAAGATGAGATAGGTACACTGTATTGTAAATTTGAAAGAGCCGATGATCAGGTGATTCTTAAGATTGGCGATGATGGTACTGGAATCAATACAGCAAAACTTCTTCAAATAGCTATAGATAAAAGTATGATCACTCAAGATGCTTCAGATATCATGAGTGAACAAGATAAACTGATGTTGGTGTTTTTAGACAGTTTAAGTACTAAAAATGAGGTGACAACAACATCAGGTAGAGGGGTAGGTATGAGTGCAATACAAAGTGAGGTAAATACTCTTAATGGAAACATAGAGATACACAATAGCATAGGTAAAGGTGTGGAGTTTATCTTTACGTTGCCATTATATAAAAAGGATACACAATGTTAAATGTTATGGTAGTGGATGATTCATTGATTATTCGTAAAACACTGTCCAATGAATTGGAAAAGATGGGACATAAAGTGGTTGCGCAAGCAAAATCGGGAAAAGAAGCGGTTGCACTTTATAAGGAAAATATGCCTGATCTTGTGACCATGGATATCACAATGCCAATTATGAGTGGTATAGAAGCGCTTAAAAAGATCAAAAAGAACTATCCCAATGCGTGCATTATTATGGTAACGTCTCATGGTGAAGAAAAATTGGTAATGGATGCAATCAGCAGTGGTGCCCGAGGGTATATATTAAAACCCATCAGTCAAGAAAAAATACAAAATGTGATTGAAAAACTGTTTCCCGATACAGATGCGGTGGTATTATGAAAAAGAGTACACAACATTTTTTAGATGCTATTGTCCAAGAGACAAATATTTTTTTAAAAGAGGATATGCTTTTGGATATTGTTGAAGTATCCTTAGAAACTAATAGTGCATTACGTTCACATTGTTCATTTATCGAATTAGAAGGTGTGGGTAAAGTGATTGTTGCTATAGCCATACAGGATTCACTGTTTGATATCTTGTTTAATACATTTTTTAAAGATGGAGTAAGTGTGGATGAAAAAGATGAACTTATAGAAGCTTTACCGCATGAGATTATTAATACAGTTGTGGGACTGGCAATACGAAGATTTCCAAAAGAGTATGCTGGGTTAGAGTTAGGCATCCCTGTTGGTGTGGATGAAAATATAGATTTTGAAAATATTCACAGCGCAGAGGCAACAATCAAAACTTCAGTGGGTGATTTTGTATGCAAAGTAAGTGCAGAATAAAAAGATTAATGCAGTGAAAATTAAGATAATCTTAGCGTTAAATTGTTAAGTGTTTTAATTAAGACTATTTTTATCCTAATTAAACTACAATCTCACCATCAAAAAATTAAAACAAAAAAAGGACCAATATGGCAACAGTAACATTTAAAAACGACATCGTTTGTAATTTAGCAGGAAATGAAATTAACGTAGGTGATACAGCACCAGTAGTAACAGTAGTAAACTGTGATCCAATGCTTCAAAATGAGCAAATCGGTGGAGAAGGTAAAACTCAATTAGTAATCGCAGTTCCTTCATTAGATACAGGTGTTTGTGACGCTGAAACAAGAAGATTTAATACAGAAGCAGCTTCATTAGAAGGTGTTGAAGTTATTACTGTTTCTATGGATTTACCATTTGCATCTGCTAGATGGTGTGGAGCAGCTGGAATTGATAACTTAAAAGTTTGTTCTGACTTCAGAAACAAAGATTTCGCTAATGCGTATGGTGTTCTTTTAGCAGACGGACCTTTAGCTGGTATCACGGCAAGAGTTATTTTTGTAATTGGTAAAGATGGAAAAGTTACATACAAGCAAGTTGTTCCAGAAATTACAACTGAGCCTAACTATGAAGAAGCTTTAGAAGCTGCAAAAGCTGCTTGTTAATCACTGATTAGCATTCGCTTCAAAGGGTCGATTGAGTTTTCAATCGACCCTTTTTTTATGCCAAATTTTTATAAACTGTAAAATTTACACTTGATTGATAAGATTAGCTGCAAATTGTTTTGCATCGTGAGTAATATCTTCGCCACTGATCATTCTTGATATCTCATCAATACGTTCATCTTTGGTGAGTTTTTTTATGCTTGATTGATTGTCGTGTTTTTCAACTAAAAAATGATTGTGTGCAATGGCGGTGAGTTGGGGTTGATGCGATATGGCAAAAATTTGATAAAATTTTGACAGTTGTAAAAGAACCTGAGCAATACTTTGAGATTCTTTTCCACTTAAATTGGCATCAATTTCATCTAAAAACAGCACACCACCATCATGCGCTAAATTAATTTCGCTAATGCTTGCAAGTAAAGCTAAGCGTAAACGATTAAATTCTCCACTACTGATCGTGTCCAAACTCACACCATTGAGTTCAAACTCGATTGAGTTTTCACCAATTGAATTAAGTTGGGTAGTTGTAAGATTCAATTGTGCATTATTTAGGTACAAAAATTGTAAATAATAGTTGATGCGTTCGTGAGCTTTTTGAATTGCATCTTGTCGCTGTTGGGTAATTTGCTTGGCTTGATGTTGCAAATTTAGTGTGCGTTTGGTTATGTTTTTTTCTAAAATAGCTTTTTCAAAACTTATGTTTTCATACGATTCAAGCTCAAGAGCTTTTTGTTTTTTGTATTCAAGTGCCTCTTGGATACTTCCAAAACGTTTTTGCAGTTTTGAAAGTTGTTCAATTCGATCAAGAGTTGATTCAATATCTACCCCTTCTAAACCATCTAAAAAATCTTGTGAGGATTCAAAAATATGATTTACCTCATTGATGCAATCATCAAAAAAAGCACTGTTTACATCCAGTGTATGAAGGGCAGTAGAAACCTGTGGAGCGATAGTAAATAAAGCTTTTGCGTTGTTAATGGCATCTTCAATTTTATCTTTTTGAGAGAGTTGTTTTTTTATTTGGCTCAACTCTTCATATTCATCTATTTTTGGATCAATTTTTTCAATTTTTTCAATCTCAAATTGAGTAAATTCTTTTAAATCTTCTAAATTCTTTTCATCTTGAATAAGTTTATCAAGCTCTTTTTGCATCGAGGAAAGTTTTTCATAAGATTCTTTATACTCTTTTAATACTGCTGAATGTTGAGCATTTTTTTGATTCGCAATAGAATCAAGATAAGCAATAAGTTTTACAGCGTCAAAATCACTGTGATCTTTATGATGTAAGTGGGCAACAGAATCTTTGGTGATTTGTTGAATTATTTTTTTTGAGGCATTTTGGTTGTTAACAAAGAAACGAACTTTTTCTTTTTTGATCTGCTTGAGGATAAGATCATCACCTTTTTGAACATCAAACACAGCAGCGTCATAAGCAAAATTTTCAAAACGAATTTCAGACAATGAAGCTTTGACTTCAGCTTTACCCAGCGTTCCTAAAATTGCTTGCATGAGTATGGATTTTCCTGCACCACTGGGTCCTGTAAAAACGATCAGTCCTGCATCAAACTCCATATGTGCTTGAGTAAAGGTAAGATAATCTTTAAGGTAAAAACTCTGGATCATTAGTGTCCCCAATGCAGTTTTTCATTTAGAACTGAAAAATAGTTTCGCTCAAGACGGTGCAGGAGTCGTGCTTTGTGTTGCGCTACTTTTATTTTGATAATCTCATGTTGTTCAATGTTGTAAATATCTTGACCATCCATGATCATCACAGCACCTTGTTTATCCGGAGTGCTCAACTCAATCTCAAAATCACCCGGTAGCACTAATGGGCGTTGAGTAAGTGAATGTGGAGAGATAGGAGTGACAACAAAGGCTTCGGTTAGAGGATACACAACGGGTCCACCTGTACTTAAATTGTACGCAGTTGAACCTGTTGGTGTGGAGATGATCAATCCATCACCATGATAAGTATTAAATTGTTTTCCATCAATTTTTGCATCGATGCGTACCATTGAGTTGATGTTTTTTCGAGTGATTACAAAATCATTAAAAGCGATAAAACTGTTAAGATTTGCAGTGGCCTCAATCATCATACGTGCATCAATTCGATAGTTATTTGATTTGAGATTGTCTAAAAATTTAGGTAATTCTTGAGGCATAATATCGGTCAAGAAGCCTAACGTTCCTAAGTTTACTCCAAGAACAGGTATCTCATATTTGCAACTTCTTCGTGAAACAGAGATCAGTGTTCCATCTCCACCTAATGAGATTAAAATATCGCAGGTTTTGCACAGATAATCAAAATCATACCCATCAAGATTGAGTAGTTTTGCACTGTTTCGTTCATAAAATATTTCAAGTTGTGCGGCTTTGATGTTTTCAATGATCTCAAGGTAAGTATTTTTTAAATCAAAAGAGGAGGGCTTAAAGATTATACCGACTTTTTCAATTTTACTTAGCGTTTGATTTGATGGTGTATTTCTCATGGTTTGTCTTTATCTATTTTTATTTTTAACATTTTATCATCTTTTTCTAAAACTTAATGCTTCTAAAATTGAGGCACTGTTTATTTTATCTAAATGTTCTAAATCTGCAATGGTTCGTGCAACCTTTAATACCTTATTGATACCTCTAAAGGATAGTGCATAACTTTCAATTGCTTTATCTAAAATATCTTGTGCCCCTGATTCTAAAATACAGAATTGTTGTATCTGTTGATCATTTAATTTTCCATTGAGCTGGCTTTGACCTCGTTGCATTTGAAGTGTAAAGATATCCAGTACACTTTGCTGCATCTGTTTTGATGTCACACTTGCAGTATCGCTGGCCATCACTTCATTCATCACTACGTGCAGGTCAATACGATCCAAGAATGGATCAGATAAACGATTTTTATACCGTTGTATCTCAAGATCACTGCAACGACACTCTTTTTTGACACTTAAAAGATTACCACAAGGGCAGGGGTTTTGAGCTGCTACAAACATAAACTTGGTAGGGTAGGTAGTTTTAGAATTTACGCGTGAGATGAGAATTTTGTGATCCTCCAAAGGCTCCCGTAAGGCTTCTAAAATCGATTTTGAAAAATGGGGCAACTCATCAAAAAAAAGTAAACCATTGTGGGCTAATGCAACCTCTCCAATTTTTGCCTTTTGACTTCCTCCTCCAAAAATAGAAGCTTTTGTTCCTGTATGGTGTGGGGAGCGAAAAACACGTTTTGGATTAAAGTTTGGTTCAATGTTTTCTAGAGAATCGAGTTTTGCTTTTTCCAATATTTCGGATAATTCCATAGGAGGCATAATCTCTTGCATCCGTTTTGTAATCATGCTTTTCCCGCAACCAGGACTTCCTTCAAATAAGATATTGTGATCTCCAGCAATGGCAATGAGCGCAGCTTTTTTTGCTAATGTTTGTCCTTTTACTTCATTGAAATCAAGTGTAAAGTTTTGTTGGTAAAAATATTTTTTTTGATTGATTTCAAGGAAAGGAAAGTTAAACAAAGTGTTTTGCACTTTATAGGTTGATTTATCTAGTGATTGAAAAAATTCAATCGCATGCATAAGATTATCCACACAATAGATATTGATATTTGGAATGGCACAAATAGTGTGTTTGGCACTGCTTGGTATTAGTATATTGGAAAGTTTATTTTGTTGCGCTAAAGACAGTATCATCGCAAATAAATTAGTACTGTTTTTAAGTGTTCCATCAAGTCCCAGTTCCCCAAAAATATAATAATCTTCAAAATCTATTTTTTTATTATGCAGTGCAATTTGCAATGCAATGCTTAGATCAAAATGACTACCACTTTTTGAAATATCTGAGGGAGATAGGTTAATGGTGATCTTTAAAGGTGGAAATTTAAATTCGTTAACCAGCAGTGCAGATTTAACGCGATCTTTTGATTCTTGGATGGAGTTGTTGGCCAGTCCTACAATTGAAAAAGTGGGAAGCCCTTTGGTGAAGGTAGCTTCTACACTGCAAGGAATAGCATCTAGAACATCCAATGTTGCACAATTAATTGTTTTCATGAGCGGGTTAATGAACTACGCTTTATGCGTTTTTCGCCACTCTTTTTCAAATTTCTTTCGTTTGATAATGGAAAGGTTTTCAATAAAAAGATGTCCAGTAAGATGCTCCATCTCATGTTGCCAAGCTACGGCTAAAAACTCTTCACACTCCATGGTTTTTTTCTGCCCATGACGATCATGGTATTCCACTACAATATGCATGGCTCGTTTAATGTCTTCATGAATACCAGGGATACTTAAACACCCCTCAGTAAAGACTTGAACCCCATCTTTATGCGTAATAACAGGATTGATTGCTTCAATAAGATTTTGAATAGGTTGGGTATCATCTTGGGTTGGAATATTGATAATAAGAGCATTAAGATCAACACCTACTTGAATGGCAGCTAGACCAACACCACCTTGATGAAGCATTGTTTCATTCATATCATCCAATAAGGTATGAAGCTCTTGATCAAAAGAGCTTACGTCTCTTGATTTTTTCTTCAGTACCTTATTGGGATAGACAAGAATTTCACGAACCATATCTATTTATGACTTTCAATCACTTCATCAACCAAACCATATTCCATGGCTTGATCAGCACTCATAAAGTTGTCTCGATCGGTATCTTTTTCAATTATTTCAATATCTTGACCTGTCTTATGGGCTAAAATAGAGTTTAAAGAATCTTTGATACGTTGAATCTCTTGAGCTTGAATCTGAATGTCGGTTGCTTGACCTTGCGCACCACCTAAAGGTTGATGAATCATGATTCGAGAATTTGGAAGAGAGTATCGTTTCCCTTTTGTTCCACAGCACAGTAAAAATGCACCCATGGATGCAGCTTGACCAATACAAATAGTACAAATATCTGGTTTGATGTAGTTCATGGTATCATAAATACTCATTCCACTTGTGATCACTCCACCTGGGCTATTGATGTATAAATAGATATCTTTATCCGGATCTTCTGCTTCAAGAAATAAAAGTTGAGCAACAATACTTGATGCAACCGCATCATTTACTTCACCACTTAACATGATAATTCTATCTTTTAGCAGCCGTGAGTAGATATCATAACTTCTCTCTCCTCGACCACTTTTTTCAACAACGTAAGGTATATAGCTCATAAAAAAACCTTATTTTAACTTAGAATCTAAAAGTTTAGTGATAACTCTATCTTCAATCATTGACATTTTGATTGCAGGAAGGTATCCATTTTCTTGATATTGTTTAAGTAATGCTTGTGGCTCTTGTCCCATTTGCATCGCTTCATAGTAAAGAACTTGAGTAACTTCTTGATCCGTTACATCCACCTCTTGTGCTTTTGCTAATGCATCTACAATAAATGTAGCTTTTACACTGTCAATTGCTCCAGGTCGCGCATCTTGTCTCATTTTTTCAACAGCATCGCCGTCGTTTCTTAATTTTTCTAACTCATCTTCGCTTAATGCTCTTAAGTCATTGTTCAATGAGTTGTTGATCTCTTGATCGATAATAGATT
>JAYEFX010000041.1:0-3204 GCA_034658775.1 Campylobacterota bacterium | reverse complement strand
CAGCTAAGTTAGTGTAATGTGCTAATTGACCTATTGGGATTAGTCCTTGGTTTAAGTTAGTTAGTACACATACTCCGATGTCTGGTGAGTCTGGTTGCTTAAGCGATAGTGGCTTAGTCGGTTGGAATATTTCTACACAGTTCCCTGTAAGTACCCCATTAAACATAAGTTTATTATTTATCGGTTCAGTTCCACAGTATACTGGAGCAATTTCACCATTGTCAGTTACTGATTTAATTTGAGAATAGTTAATAGCATTACGTTGTTGACTAGTTGTTGGGAGTATAAGTCTATGCCCAGAATACCCTAGGTTAGATAACTGTACTAAGCCTCCGTGTTGAATAGCTATCATATGTACAGCTTTACACCAATACTCTTTGTACCCTCCTTTTCCATCAGGTAGGCTGTTATACTTTGCAGGTTGTCTATTATGTGAGATAGTTGAGTGTACCCCTAGTTCCTGTAGTAACAATTTAAGGCTTAGTAGCATATCGAGATGTGTTGATGTTAATTGAATGGAATTAGCTCCAGTTGGAGATGTTAATAAACATCCGTCACTATCAAGCAATCCTGCTAACCAACTAAGCCTAGAACTAACACAATAGTCAGTTGTAGGTACTACATACTTCTGATGCATTGTCGAATATGTATGGCTATTAAATGTCATATTAACTCTACTGTCTGAGTTTAAGTTAGATGATTTAGACTCAGTTAGAGATGCATATCCATTGAAGTACTCAATTAGGTTACGTTTATGTTCACCATAAAACGCTATTCTAGCAGCTCCTCCACTTAAAGTAGTCCCGTCTCCAGTAATGAAACCAGACTCATATGCGTGCTCAAGAACCTTCGTTCCGTGGTCCACTGGGGATAGGTCAAACTTAATTAGCTTGTCTCCAGGAATTAGTTCATGAGTACGTTTCATTTTAGCTGATTTACTGTAATTGTTATTAACATACCATTTATGGTAAGGAGTAGCTTTAATCGATGTTCCATCTACTAGAGTTACTGTGAGTATTTGCTCACTTTCTGATGTTTGGAATATAGGGGTTTGTGACCATTGATCACCATTCCAGCAGTCAAGAGTCTGTCCGACTACTTCAGCTATTGGAATGTACCCATACTTTTTGGTTAATAGTTTAGTATCACCAGTTACACAAATATTCGATTGTGAGATTTTTTCCATATATGGTGAATTAGCATTTGCTTCGTCGATATTAATAATATAATATGATGAAGTTTCTGCCGATTCAACAGCTATTAGACGGGTCCAATAGTCTTGAGCATCAATTTGTGATGTATAGAGTTCCTGTGCTTCTAGTTCCTCATAACGCTTCTTAAATGCTTCATTGTCATTTGAGTAAAGAAGATCCAGTAATTCAGGAGCTACTCTAGTTGAGAATAGACTGATAACTCCGCCAGACTTAGCCCTATCATATGCCAATTGGTTCATCTTGATGCCGTATGAAAGATCATTGATACGATCCTCTACAGGCATACGAGGTGATTTGAGTGCAAATATAGATTCAATTTCTGGGTCAAAGAAGTTGATGAATGCTGTTGCACTCCCACGCCTAGAGTTCTGACTAGTCTTACCAATGTCCGAGTCTATTGACTTCATAATTGGTAGCTTACCAGAATGACTTATTTGACCATTACGGACTTTGTCACCAATAGATGAGTTGTCAGCGATATCAATTCCACACCCAGAACTAGCTGCAGTATGTCCAACTAGTGCGTTAGATGATGCCTTCCAAGAGTCTAACGAATCACCCATTCTCATGAGTATACAGTTGTGCACAACAGTGTTATTTGCTGTGAATGAGTGGTCTCCAGATACTTCAAAGTCATAAACTAAGCCACCATACTCTTCAATTGTAATGTTAGTGATACGTGAATAATATCTTCCGTCATTAAAGAAACTCATAGTATGTAAAAATTTAGATTCTATGATTGGTGATATATCTTGGTTTATAGTTTTCTTTTGTAGACCTTGTATAAAACTCAAGCCTTCTCTTGTCTTGTTTGAGGCAGTCAATGTGTAAGGTTGTGTAGTATGTGTGTCCTGGAAATTACCTTTTCCAAGCGTACCTATAATATTATTCCTAAGTAGACATAAGAATGCTGTCTCAATCATACCTCTATTTGATAGACCTAGAACAGCATGTTGTTTACCAACATGTGAATCCGCTCTGAATAACCCTGTCAGAAGGTGTAGCTGAGCCTGTTTGTTCAACAGTAATAGACTGTTAAAGTCCTTACCTAAGAAACCTTTTCCAACTAGTCCAACTACTATGTTTCGCAGCGTAGTATTATTTACTATTATCTGTACACATTTTCTTGTATTGTGATAATGAAGTGTGGCATGTAATCCAAAGATTTCTTCAATGATACATTTAATATCATTAATAAATAATAGTTCGTGCGTACCTAATGTAATAGATATATCTCTACCAGTAGTGGATCCATCCCCTAAATAATAACCTATGAATCTAAAAAAGTCATTAGTAAATAGTGAATCCACATGTATAGACTTACTATTCTTCTTAATTTCTCCAGAGGTAGTCATCCTATGCAGATCACCATTAAAAGACTGTATATTATCAACATGTGACTCAAGAAAAGTATATATAATTTGCTGGTTGGTCTTTTCCTCGGTAGGAAAACCTATCTGTAGAAAATCACCATCTTCAAGTTGATTAGCCTCAATCCATTCAGGATCCACGCACGCTTGAGTACTGATTACAGGACAGTCATTTTTGTAATTACCAGCCTTCTTAAAGCATTGAGAGGCTGTTTGTTTATTTTTAATGAATGTGCAGACTCTCGTTATATCCCTTTCACAAGACATAGTAGACCGTTTTATACCCATAATTCTATGGTCTTTTGTACTTCTAAAATCCCCAGGCATAGTTGCAGCTGTATTGATAGCATATATACTGTCTCTATATGGTCTATTAGTAGTTCCTGTCACAGTACCTACTTTGCCATCCTTGGTTATGACCTTGTCGCCTTCTTCTATGAGTTGAATTTGCTTCAACCCCTCAAGAGTTGTTACTAATTGTTCTGGCGGGAAGCAAGAGGCGTAATCAGTTGAGTTGGTTCTCAGTGCCTTCATCTCAGGCGTAGGAAGAGTTATCTTAAAAGTAGATAGTGCTTCATACATATCTATGATATACTGTGTAGGGTCTATATGATAGTCTC
>JAYEFX010000040.1:0-3262 GCA_034658775.1 Campylobacterota bacterium | reverse complement strand
TAGATACGGTATGGTTACTTTACCCTCTACAAAATCTAATAATGCAGGTTTTCCTAGCGTTGAACTGTCTTGAGTAATATCTAAAATATCATCAATCATCTGAAAGGCTAAACCTAAATTTTTACCGTATAAGGCAAAAGCTTCTTCATCTTTATTGGCCATAATTGCAGCAGCTTTTGCACTGGCTTCTATCAATGAAGCAGTTTTTTTATAAATCATATCAAGATAAGCATCATAAGAGGTGTTAAACTCATTGGTCAGTTCCACATCCAGCATCTCACCAATGCTTAGAAGCGTTACCGCATTTGAGATGGTATACGCAATTCGTTTATCCATTTGGCTAAGTTGCGTAAACGCAATGGAGTACAAAATATCTCCAAACATTATGGATGTTTTGTTATCAAACATGGCATTTATGCTGGGCTTCCCACGTCGCATGTCTGCCTCATCAATCACATCATCGTGCAATAATGATGCGGCATGAATCATCTCAACAACAGCGCACAGCTTAATACTGTGTTCATCAACACCAGCTATTTTCAAGATAAGCTTACTGCGCAACATTTTTCCTTGAGCAAGAAGATCAAGAAGTTCCAAACTTCGTGTATCTCCACACCCTTGTACAAAAGTTTTGATTTGTTGTTTAACGTGTTCTAATGCTTCCATTTACTTTTTACTATCCTATTGTTATGAATCTAATCGACAAACAATCTCGCCTGTAAATTCGATGTATAAACCTTTTTTATGATTTTCCACTTCCATTGAGTTTTCTAAAATATACTTACTTAAAGCACGATCAATTCGTTCATCATCATTATCGTGCATTTTTCTCAAAACCAACTCCATTGCTGCGTATTTTTCAATTACTTTATCCATCTCTTCTTTAACAATTTCATCATTGGCTTGACTTGCTATATCCCAATATTTTGATCGAGGCGTTCCCCCAAATACATCATCTTCATCTTCAAATAGTGCTTCAAAATTACTCATATTTATTTCCTTAAATTTATATTATTTATCTATTCTTACTCTTACTGACTCTTCATGTGCCGTAAGACCTTCTGTATGTGCTAATAGTGCACACTGTTCACCAATTTCATTAATAGCTTGTTGTGAAAAACTGATAATTGAGCTTTTCTTCATAAAATTCTCCACACCCAAAGGTGAATAAAATTTTGCTGTGCTTCCAGTTGGAAGAGTGTGATTCGGTCCTGCAATATAATCCCCAATAGGTTCAGGTGTATTTTCGCCCAAGAAAATAGCTCCTGCATGTTTAATCTTTGGTAACAATTCAAAAGGATTATTGGTCATCACTTCAAGATGTTCAGGAGCAATCTCATTCATCAGATCAATCGCTTCATCCATACTCGAAGCGATGATGATAGCACCTCGTTCATTGATGGATGTTGAAGCGATCTCATTTCGACTTAATTTATTTAAATATTGTTCCACTTCGATACTTGTTTGCCGTGCAATGTTTTCATCCGTAGTGATCATGATTGAACTTGCCATCTCGTCATGCTCAGCTTGAGACAATAAATCAATAGCAAGATATTGTGGATTTGCACTAGCATCACTTAAGATTCCAATCTCACTAGGTCCTGCAATCATGTCAATGTTCACTTCTCCAAAAACCAATTTTTTTGCCGTTGCAACAAAAATATTTCCAGGTCCTGTGATCACGTCAACCTTTTTAAGTGTTTGCGTTCCGTATGCCATAGCTGCAATAGCACTAGCACCTCCAACTTTTATCACTGTTTTAATTCCACATAGATGACAAGCAGCCAGCAGTAATTCATTGGGTTCATTATCAGGAGTTGGTGTGCACACCACAATTTGCTTAACGCCAGCAACAATAGCAGGAATAGCATTCATCAAAAGAGAACTTGGATACGCTGCTTTTCCACCAGGGATGTATAAACCTGCTCGATCCACTGCGGTTACTTTTTGTCCCAAAATCGTTCCATTGTCTTCATAATCCAGCCACGATTTTGGCAATTGCTTTTGATGAAACTTTTCAATTCGATCATAGGCCAAATGCAATGCCTCTTTAAGTTTTTCATCCATTGTATCGTATGCTTTTTTCATATCAGCAGGATCAATCATCAACTCTTCATCACTTGAAGGTGTCCAGTTATCAAACTTTTGAACGTGTTGTTTAACTGCAATATTTCCATTTTCAACAATATCATCTATTAACTCATTAACTATTCCAGAAACTTTTTTTATGTCTGTTTTTGCTCGATCTAAAATATTTTGAAATTCAACATCAAAATCTTTTTGTTGTGTATTAATTATCTTCATTTGTACCTTCTATAATATTATGTATAATTGTATTCATTGCAACGCGTTCAACATCAACAATCACATCTGCAACTGCTTCATACTGCTCTATGCGTTCATTATAAAGTTTTTGCGCTTCTAGCAAGTTTTGCAATAATGGACGCTTTTTAAGTTTTGCTTTTGCATTTGGAGCTTCATTGATGCGTTCTAAAATCCCCTCAAAAGAAGATTTTAGATACACAACGGTTCCAATTTCGCTTAAGTTTTCTTGCTTATAAAACCCACCACCCGTTGAGATGATTGCATTATCCACACTACTTTGTAACCACAGTGCACATTTTTCTTCCAATGCTCTAAAGTATGCTTCACTTTCGCGCTTAAATATTTTTTTAATTCGTCTATTTTCCATTGATTCTATCAAGTCATCCGTATCAATAGCAAATCGATCCGTTCTTTTAACCAATGCACGAGCTACTGTACCCTTACCAACACCCATAAAACCTATTAATATTATATTGTTTTTCTTCATAACTAAGGATTATAGCTAAAGGTGATATTCTTTTTGCTGAAGTATATTAGAGTCATTACGTATGTGTTTAAAATACTCAACTATTCGCTCCTCCAACCAATACTGTGGATTTAATAAGTTGCCCGATACAAAACCTACATGACCTCCATGATCGTAAACTTCTAGCGTAATGCTCTGTGACAATTCATTTTTTGAAGGTAAAATCTCTTTGCTCATAAAAGGATCATCCAAGGCATGAATAATCAACGTTGGTGTTTGTATATCTTTTACATATTGTTTAGCACTAGAACGCTTATAATAGTTTTTTGCTGTTTGAAATCCATGTATTTTAGCCGTATACAGATCATCAAAAGCCCAAATAGTGGGTATGTTTCGAACATTATTTTCATCCATACCAATCAACTTTTTCATATCATGATACTGATATTTTTGCACTAAAGAAAATTTTAA
>JAYEFX010000039.1:0-3304 GCA_034658775.1 Campylobacterota bacterium | reverse complement strand
AGTCTCAATACACTCAAACAACGCGTTTGATTGTGTTCCTCTGAATTTGGATGGGAATTATAGACAAATATTATCCCTTTGTCAAGGTTTTACTCTTATTGTTTGCTTAAATTTTTGAATTCTTTTTATTTCTTTTATTTATATCCTATATAATGTAAGTTAATCTTTATTTTTAAAGTTAATATTAAGGCTAACATTATAAAATTGCACCAAACATAATAAAAGGAATACGATATGTATAATAGAGATTACATCTCACATAATAATTCATCACAAGAATCAAGTGCTGCTTCGCATGATCAATCTGCTGCACGCGGGAACATGCTTGCATTTTTAAAGACCACCTATCAACTGTTTGCGGGTTCTTTATTGGCGGCAACGGCAGGAGCTTATATTGGACTTGATATGGTATCAACCATTTCTAGTTGGTACTGGGGATTGGTAATTTTAGAGTTTGCTTTATTGTTTGGACTTTTTGCGGTTAAAAATAAACCTGGAATTAATCTTGCGGTATTGTTTGCCTTTACATTTGTAAGTGGTCTAACCATTACTCCACTTCTGGCTTCAGTCTTTGCAATGCCAGCAGGTGCTTCTATAGTAGCGCAAGCATTTTTGATGACCTCTGTTGCATTTGGATCTATCTCAATGTTTGCTTTATCTACTAAAAGAGATTTCTCTTCTATGGGTAAAATGTTGTTTATTGCACTTATTGTTATTGTTGTAGCGTCATTGTCAAATATCTTTTTTCAATCACCTGTTTTACAATTAGCAATCTCTGGAGTTGGAGCAATTTTATTTTCTGCTTTTATTCTTTACGATACACAACAAATTATTAAGGGTAACTACTCTACACCTATTGAAGCTGCCATTGCATTATATTTAGATTTTTTCAATCTATTTATCTCATTGCTTCAAATCTTCGCTGCATTTAATAGTAGTGATGACTAAATCCAATCTACGACTTCTGGATGCCAATCTTAATCGATTAAGAGAGGGCATTCGTGTCGTAGAAGATATTTTTCGTTATGTACATAACGATAAGCTCATCGCTTCTAAACTAAAAACTTTACGCCATCAATCACGCATCGATATGTACAATGATCTCTTGGGCTCACGGGATATTGTTAATGATGTATTGAAAAAATCAACTTCAAGTGAACAAAATAGAGAAAATTTAGACTCCATAATGATTGCGAATTTCAAGCGTGCGCAAGAGAGTGCTCGAGTTTTAGAAGAGTTTGGAAAACTGATCAATATTCAAAGCAGTGAGAATTTTAAAAATATTCGTTATGAACTGTATGATTTAGAGAAAGCCTTAACAAAGATCACTTCAAACTCCAAGTAGTCCAAATCATAGCTTTTATACAGATGTTTTGCCTCTTTAAAACATAGCGTACTATTGCTGCTGCTTACCCCTGAATTTTTTATATACGCAAACAGCTCTTTTTTTGAATCAAACTTTAAATCATACGTAAATACTTCAAAACTGCAATCGCAATACTGCTCAAATGCATGTTTAATTGTATCAATATCCAATATAGGTGAGGGTTTTTGTGTGATATTTTGAATACTTTTAAACGTCCCAGAACTAAATAAAACGGCATTAATCTCTTTTGTGCAAGAGGTTAAAGACTCTATTACTAAAGGTAAATCCTTTGACCACTGTAAAGCTGAAGCGGATAGAACCACATCATAATATTGCTGCTGTAAAGAATCTCTGAATTCACTAGAATCAAAACTCATGCAAGCAACTTCAACATTGGGCCCTTTAGGATGCAATGCACACATCTGTGCAGAAAAATCAATCGCTTTATAATGATCAACATCCCAATTCACATGATTAAAAATCTGTCCACTTCCACAGCCCAATTCTAATATCTTTTTAGGTTCTCCATCAATATCACGAACTAAAGCTTTTGCAATAATTTGCTGTATAATATTATAGTTTCCATATTCATTTGCATGTTTTGAAAATTCATTTTTAACGTTCATTTTTTTACTTTAACTTTTTTTTAATAAATTTTCGATAAAATACGTCCCATTTTATTAAGGAATATCGATATGACATCAACACTATTAACCGTACAATTTATTTTAGCTATTATTATAACCATCACTGTATTATTGCAAAAGAGTGCTTCTATGGGACTTGGAGCCTACAGTGGAAGTAATGATTCTGTATTTGGAGCAAAAGGGCCTGGTAATATTTTAACAAAAGTAACATTCTTTTTAGCTGCCTTGTTTATTGCAAATACTTTATCTCTTGGATACTTTTACAATCAAGAAAGATTACAAAGTGCGGTTGATACAGTGGAAACCAATTCATTAATTCCACAATCACCTGTAACATTGCCACAAGCAACACCTGCTGCACCAGCAGCTCCAGTTGCACCTGCTAAATAGACTTATTTTAGCAATTTAAAAAAAAGGGGGGGGTTTAGACTGCGGTCTAGCCCCTTTTTTTATGCCTACTTTCCATGCACTTAACACAAGTTTTTTCTTTCCTATGGTATACTATTGCCTTAAAAATTAAAGAATAGGATCAAACACATGCTAGATGAAATTTATACCCACACCAATGAAAATATGGAAAAATCTTTAGAGGCTCTTAAAAGAGACTATAAAAGCCTTAGAACTGGAAAAGTAACAACAAAAGTTGTTGATGGTATCAAAGTTGATTACTATGGGACACCTACAGAATTAACTCAAGTTGCCAATGTAATTGCGGTGGATGCAACAACCATCTCTATCTCTCCTTGGGAAAAGCATATTGCTGCTGATATTGAACAAGCTATTCAAGCTGCAAATATTGGTGTCAACCCAAACAGTGATGGTGAAGTGGTAAAACTGTTCTTTCCTCCAATGACAGTAGAACAAAGAGAGTTAAGTGCAAAGCAAGCCAAATCAATGACGGATGATGCTAAAGTAGCTATACGAAATATTCGAAAACATTCAAATGATCAAGTAAAAAAATTGCATAAAGACAAAGAGATTACTGATGATGAAAATAAAAAAGCACAAGATGATGTACAAAAAATTACGGACGATTTTATCTCTAAAGCAGACGAAATCTTAAAAAATAAAGAGAAAGAGATCTTAACGGTATAATGATGAACGTAGAACAAATATACAAAGATTCTCAAGCTTTACTTGAGGGGCATTTTTTATTAAGCAGTGGTAACCATTCACAATATTATCTTCAAAGTGCAAAAGTACTTGAAGATCCAAAAACAGCTAAGCTTTTAGCCCAAGCATTGGCCAAACAGATCAAAGACAGCGGAATTGAGTTTGATGCAGTATGTTC
>JAYEFX010000038.1:0-3341 GCA_034658775.1 Campylobacterota bacterium | reverse complement strand
CAAGCTGTTTGATCCTCGTGGTCTTCACCGAAAGAAAACAAAAAAACAAAAAAACAAAAAAACAAAAAAACAAAAACAAAAAAAGGAACCACAACCTCATGATTAAAAAGTGCCTCTTCCCAGCCGCAGGATATGGAACACGATTCCTCCCAGCTACCAAAGCAACACCCAAAGAGATGTTGCCTGTACTTACTAAACCACTTATTCAATATGGAGTAGAAGAAGCTTTAGAAGCAGGTATCGACACCATGGCGATCATCACGGGTCGGGGTAAGCGTGCTATTGAGGATCATTTTGATATCTCTTACGAACTTGAACACCAGATCAAAGACACCTCAAAAGAGTCCTTACTCACAGAGATTCGTTCACTCATTGAAACTTGTACATTTTCATACACACGGCAAGTAGAGATGAAAGGGTTGGGTCATGCAATCTTAACAGGGGAAACACTCATCGGCAATCAACCTTTTGCCGTCGTACTTGCTGATGATCTGTGCGACAATGAGGGTGAAAAAGATGGTGTATTAGCACAGATGATCAAAGTCTATGAAAAATACCAGTGTTCCATAGTAGCTATCGAACAAATCCCAATGGAAGAAACGCACAAGTATGGGGTCATTGCAGGAAATGAGATCGAACCAGGACTTTTTATGATCAAAGATATGGTAGAAAAACCAAACCCTGAAGATGCCCCATCAAATCTTGCTATTATAGGTCGATACATTCTCACACCCGATATATTTGATATCATCAAAAATACAAAACCAGGCAAAGGGGGAGAGATTCAGATCACCGATGCACTTCTTACCCAAGCGCAAAATGGCATGGTGCTAGCGTACACATTTCAAGGTCAACGATTTGATTGTGGAAGCGTGGATGGATTTGTAGAAGCGACCAACTATTTCTATGAAAAGATCTAATTTTGAAGCACACTAAAAATTTTTATCAAATCAAATCAAATGAAGTGATTTTTCAATCACTCAAAGATGAAATTAGTACCGTTGGATACTACAACCTTCCACTCCAAGACACGGCACACATCAAAGCCTTCGCCAAAACCATCACGCAAAAATACATTGCCGTCATAGGGATTGGTGGGAGTACTTTAGGTACGTATGCCATTCATAATTTTCTCAAAAAAGCAAACAACTACTCCAAGCAATTGCACTTTTTTGAATCAACGGATCCCATGGACATACAAACACGTCTAAAAAAACTTGATCTAAACGACACCATGTTTATCGTCATCTCAAAATCAGGTACCACCATAGAGACCATCAGTATTTTCAAATATTTATCCTCTTTGCATACCATTGATGCATCAAACTGTACCATCATCAGTGAACACGACAGCAAACTTACTGCTTATGCACAAAAACACGACATGCCCACGTTTGATATCCCCAAAAATGTTGGGGGAAGATTTTCTGTATTTAGTGCGGTTGGACTTGTGCCTCTAGCAATCATTGGCGTGGATATTGACAAACTTCTAAGTGGTGCAAAGATGGTTCGAGACAGCTTTTTTGAACAACGTGGATATTATCAACCCACCATCGAAAAAGCACGTTTTTTTGTTGAAAACAAAAATAGATTTAACATCAACATTGTGTTTAGCTACTCCACAGCACTTGAGGGCTTCAACAAATGGTACATTCAACTGTGGGGAGAGAGTTTAGGAAAACTCAACATCAATCACACAAGACAAGGACTCACCCCAATAGCACTAGTAGGTCCAGTCGATCAGCACAGTTTTTTGCAACTCATTGCCCAAGGAAATCGAGATAAGACCGTTACATTTATCAAAGTAGATGATTTTGAAGACCAGACAACAATCCCAGCAAGTACACTAGATGGGTTTGATGATCTTGAGTACGTTGATGGATTGACGTTTTCACATCTGATTGATGAACAAGCCAATGCTACCATCCAAGCAATACAAGACCTCAAAGATATCCCTTGCGATGTGATCACAATTGATAAAGTAGATGAATACAACATCGCCAAGCTTATGTACAACTTTCAATTGCTCACTTCAGCTGTTGGAAAATTTGTACAGATCAACACCTATGATCAACCTGGAGTTGAAGCAGGAAAAGTGATCTTGAAAGAAAAGTTACAAGCATAAGGCAGTTAAATAACAATAAAACACACTGTTTTAAAAGTATTTAATAATATTTTGGATAAAATCCAATAGATAAACAAACAAGGAGTTTCCCATCAAAGCAAACATAGCAATCATTTTTACTTTTGTTACTATTTTGTTATTTTCTGGTTGCAGCACCAAAAATGACCGATTGTTCCAAAATAAAAACAGTAATGGAATAAAAGACACAAAATCAATTGTTACGCAAGAACAGTACAAAAACGAAATGACATTTGAGTACAAAATTGCAGCCAATGACCGATTGTCCATCATGGTCTATATTCAATCAGGAGCAGGATCTCAACAGATGAATTCAATCCTTGCAAGTAAAGGTATCAATACAGATATAGAAAATCAAGAAAATGTTGGTTTGCTGGTCACACAAGATGGTACAGTACGATTGCCACTACTAGGGTCAATAAAAGTTACAGGTCTTACTCAAGATGAAGCATCAAAATTGCTCATTGACGAATACAAAAAATTTATTCGAAATCCTTACGTAACGGTTGAGATCATGAACCAACGAATCATCGTTGTAGGTGAAGTAAAACGTCCTGGAATTGTTCCTATTGTCAATGGAACAATGAGTCTTGTTGAAGTGATCTCACGAAGTGGTGATATGACGGACTTAGCTGAACGTACCAATATCAAAATCATTCGTGGTGATCTTCGAAGCCCTGAAGTTCGAATCATTGATTTAACGAAGCTTGATATATTAGAAGTATCAAGTTTGCTTCTCAAACCAAATGATATTGTTTATGTGCAACCACGAAACATGAAAGGGTACAACAAAGTTTTTGCTGAAATTGCACCATTTTTCAACATGGCTTCAAGTGTGTTAAATCCAGTTGTACAATACAAAACACTCATAGGGTCGACACTTGATTAATCATCCACATCAATCTCATCACAACGATGAGATTGACCTAAAAGAAGTATTTAGAACCATCTTACGTTATAAGGTATCCATTATCTTGATCACGTTGGTATTTTTTGTTGCAAGTGCCATATTTGCTTATTATAAACCCAATATTTATTCTTCAAGTTCTTCTATAGAGATAATGGATGAAAACAATGGACGTGTTGATTCTACAGACTTCATGCTCAAAGCTTTTGGAGGAAATACTGCGAACATTGACAACGAAATAGCGGTAATAAAATCACGTTTTATCATTCAAAAAGCTTTAGAAACACTCAA
>JAYEFX010000037.1:0-3342 GCA_034658775.1 Campylobacterota bacterium | reverse complement strand
ACTTTCTTGATACATAATGATTCCTATTTATTATTTTTTTAATTTGACAAAGTATAACACAATTTCTAAACAAATTAGCCAACAAAATATAAAAATTATGCTAAAATATTTAAAAATAATTGGAGAATCAGATGAAAGAAACAGATTATAATTTTCGGGTCAAAGACTCACTAATTGGTTTACAGTTTTTATTTGTCGCCTTTGGTGCTTTGGTACTTGTACCTATACTTACAGGACTTGATCCAAATGTTGCACTTTTTACTGCTGGAATTGGTACCATTGCCTTTCAACTCATCAACAGAAAAAGTATCCCCCCTATTTTTCTAGCATCCTCTTTTGCCTTTATTGCTCCTATTTCATACGGTGTTCAAACCTGGGGAATAGCTGCAACCATGTCTGGACTCGTAGCTGCTGGACTTTTTTATATTGTGTTGAGTTTTATTATTCGATTTAAAGGAAGTGAATTTTTGCATCGTGTATTACCTGCAGTTGTGGTAGGACCTGTAATTATATCCATTGGACTTATTTTAGCTCCAGTTGCAGTATTTATGGCCATGGGAAAAACAGGCGATGGGGCAATTCAACTTGTACCAATGGAACAAGCTTTGGTTATCTCCATGGTAGCGCTACTTGTAACGGTATTTGCTTCACTTACATCAAAAGGGATTTTTAAACTTATCCCTATTTTATTTGGTATTATTGTTGGTTATTTGATTGCATTAGCATACGGTGTAGTTGATTTTTCTTCAATTGAAAAAGCAGCATGGTTTGCCGTTCCAAACTTTACTGCTCCTGTTTTCCATTGGGAAGCTATTATCTTTATCTTACCTATTGCCATTGCTCCAGCCATTGAACACATTGGTGATATGTTAGCGATTTCTAATGTAACTAAAAAAGATTACTTAAAAAACCCAGGGCTTAAAAACACTCTTTTAGGGGACGGTGTAGCGACATCATTGGCATCATTTTTTGGTGGTCCACCAAACACTACGTATTCTGAAGTAACGGGAGCAGTATCTGTAACCAAAGCATTTAATCCTGCAATCATGACATGGGCTGCAATTTTTGCTATTGTATTAGCATTTGTTGGTAAAATAGGTGGCTTTTTGGCTACTATTCCAGTTCCCGTTATGGGCGGTATCATGCTATTGCTTTTTGGTATCATCGCTTCTATTGGTATGGGAACACTCATTAAAGAAAAAGTAGATTTAACCTGCACACGAAATATGATTATTGTATCCATGATCTTAGTTTTTTCCATTGGTGGAATGACCTTTAATTTTGGTTCCGTATCTTTTTCAGGTATTGGTCTTGGAGCAATTATTGGTATTTTACTTAATCTGATTTTACCAAAAGCAAAAAAATCTGATCACATAGATGCACTGGATTAAAAAAGACAAGATTGAACACTAAAAAGCTCAACACCTTTACCCTATCAGGACTAATCATTGGACCCATATTGGGTTCAGGGGTGATTTTATTACCACCATTGCTATACGATATGTTGGGTAATTCCTCATTGATTACCTGGATAGGAATATTGTGTTTAGGTTTTGTATTTGCCTTAATCTTTGGAAAATTGGCTATTTTATTTCCAGGCGAAGCAGGAGTATCACTAGCAACCAAAGAAGCCATGGGGAAAAAATATCAACTGCTTACCTCTTTTTATCTTATTTGTGCCGTATTTTTTGGACCCGTTGCTGTTTTACTCATTGCTGGGCAATTTATAGAAGAATATTTTTCCAATACCTCTTTGGTAATTTTAGCATTTGGAATTTATGTTATTACGTATATCTTACTTCTTGTAAAGATTGACTTTTTGGGTAAACTGATGCTTATAGTCTCTTCTGCTATTACACTTATATTTTTATTTTCCAGTATTGCCGTTTTGCTTAATACCCAAGAATTTATTTTTAGTTTACCCTCAATGGAAATAAAACAGATGGGATACTCTTTTTTATTGGTCTTTTGGGCAATTGTAGGTTGGGAAGTTATTGGGAACTACTCCAATGATGTACACGATACGCAAACATTGACCAAAGCAGTTATCTTTTCAGTCATCATTATCTCACTGGTTTACATGCTTGTGGCCATCGCAATTGTATTTGGAGATTTTGAACATAAAAACATTGAACCTTTTAAACTGGTTTGGCTAATTCAACCACTGTTTGGCATTTACTCTACAACTATTTTAGCTCTTGTGTCGGTGACTTTATGCATTGGAACGTTGATACTTTTTGTTGGTGGCGTCGCACGACTCATTGCATCGTTACATCTTACAAAGTTTACATCAAAACACACAATCAGTGGTATTCCTATTGGTGCATTGAATTTTTTATCGTTAATTTACATGATCACTTTATATTTGGTTTGGATTAAGCTTTTAAGTTTAGACAATTTGGTCGCTTTTGCAGATGGCTTTTTTATTGCCAATGCAATTATTGGTTTAATCACCGCCATCATCTTATTTGAAAGTGGGTTTTTACGCTACAGTGCCATGATTTTATCTGCACTGTTTTTTGCAATTTTACTCTTTTCTGAACTGTTTATCTTAGTTATCATTGCCATTTTATTTATCTATACTTATTTCAAAAAAGAAAGGAACACCTAAAATATGGGAAATTTTCTAGAACTCTTTTTACAACAAAGCATCACTTTTTTTGCTATTCTTGATCCCATTGGAGTGAGTGCTTTGATGCTTTCTCTAATGCATTCAAGCGTAACCAAGTCACAGATGAATAAAGTGGCTTATCGAGCAACCATCACGATCATCGTTGCCTTTTTTGTTGTGCTAATAGGTGGTACATTTATTTTACAACTCTTTGGTATCAATGAAAACTCGTTAAAAGTGATGGGTGGTATTGTTCTTATATTAATGGCTATTAATATGGTGCAAGGTTCAAAACAATCAAAAAAACCCTCTAAAGAGGAAGATGAAGAGCACAAAGAGCAAGAGGATCTATCAGTTATTCCTATTGGTATCCCCATCACTTTTGGTCCTGGTATTTTTACCACCATTATTATCTATAAGCAACAAGCCCAAAGTTTTAGTGAACTGCTTGCCATAATATTGGCATTTTTTCTTAATGCATTGATCATCTACCTTACGTTTAAAAACTCTATATACATCAAACAGTTTTTAGGACTAACGGGACAAAATATCATCACCAAACTCATGGGTTTGATCGTTGGAGCAATAGCAGTACAATTCATTGTTAGTGGGACCATCCAATTGGCTAAGTTGTATCTGTAATGTTGTCTACCATTACAATCAAAGGCTTTACAGTCACTTTTTCACTTATTCTTGCTATTGGGGCACAAAATGCTTTTGTACTTAAACAA
>JAYEFX010000036.1:0-15974 GCA_034658775.1 Campylobacterota bacterium | reverse complement strand
TATGATCTTCTATCACCATTCTTCCTTCTCCACCTTTTAGATGAAGTAGTTTTTTACCTATTAAATCTGGTCGTGGATTAAAAGCCAATGGAACGCCATCGTATGACCAAACAAAAACATATCCGTTGTCATCACCATAAACCATAGAGTCCATAGCTTTAATTGCATCTTTTTTAATATCTTCTAACTCTTGAGGCGTTGTATCTTTAGTAACTTTATCTCTATATATTTGCAAAATACCTTTTGCCATATCTGCATAGTTTTTTAAAGCTTCTTTTTTAGCATCAATTACTTGTGCTTCATACTGAATTACATTTTGATGACTCATCTTTTGTATTGTTTTTACCGATTGTGATGTTAATATGATGGTAGATATGATAACTTCTGTTAAGATAATCATAAATAATTTAGTGTTTAAAGATAAGTTTTTCAAATTAAGTTTAATCCTTCAGTTATATTTGTAATTGTAATTGTACCATAATAACTGAATATTATTTTGTCATATTCATAAATTTTTATTAAAAAGATGTCACTTTTACTACATAATTAAGAACTCTGTGCTATAATTTATCTGAACTTGTTTAACAGTTTAAGGTAGTATCTCTCTCATTTTTACTACCTTCTTTAAAATTTTATAAACTTCTTTCCAAACTTATAGTACAATAAATAAAAAATTTAATTATACAAAAAGCGAACCTTATGAAATACTCAGTATTATCCTTATTCTCTCTTGGTTTACAATAAATATGTTTACACAAGATACTCTTTACAATCTTATTTACACGATGATAAATTCTACATTAGTATGGCAACTTAGCCTATTTCTTTCAATCCTATTGATCATCAGGTTATACAAAAAAAACAAAAATCTAACCAAATTCTTCAATTCAAGTATTGAGGCTATTTTAGTTTTTAAAAATGAAAAACTTATTGAGGCAAATCAACAAACCTTAGATACCTATGGTTACAATTCCATGAATGAAATTTTAGGCAAAACAGTCCATGATTTTGTCGATGAACAACAACACAGCTATTTAGATACACAATTGAAGAAAAATGCAAAATCTTATCAAATAAAAATGAAAAAAGCAGACAACACCTCATTCGATGCTCTGATACATAGTACTCAAATTCATAAGGATACATACGTTAACAGTATTTTGGATATAAGTGAAAATAAACTCATAAAAAATATACTTGACGAACTCAATTTCACTCTGGAAAATGAAGTCAATAAAAATAAACAACAACAACGACTAATGTTGCATCAAAACCGTTTAGCACAAATGGGAGAGATGATAAGCATGATCGCTCATCAATGGAGGCAACCACTCAATAATCTTTCTCTTTTAAACCAAACAATTATCTTAAAATTTAAACGAAACAAATTAGATGATAAATTAATGGAGAAATTTAGTACTAATTCTTCTAAGCAAATCAAACAAATGTCTGTTACTATTGATGACTTTCGTAATTTTTTTAAACCAGAGAAAGAAAAAACTTTATTTTATATCAATGATACTGTGAATCAAGTACTCAGTATTATGAATCCAATATTTTTAAACAATGCAATTACCGTCAATTTTAATGAAAATAGTAGAGCATCCATCACGGGATATCCAAATGAGCTGGGTCAAGCATTGTTAAATATTTTAACCAATGCAAAAGATGCTTTAATAGATAATAATATTGAAAATAAAATCATAAATATCAACCTGGATCAAGAAAACTATAAAGTAGTTTTAACTATAAGGGACAATGCAAAAGGTATTCCTCATGCAGTCAAATCCAATATGTTTGATCCCTATTACTCAACAAAAAAAGAAAAAAATGGCACGGGATTAGGACTGTACATGACTAAAATAATCATTGAAGATCACATGAACGGTTCAATACAAGTACAAAATATACAATTTAAGTATAATGATGTAAGCTATATTGGAGCGGAGTTTCGAATTATCTTATGAATAAACCCATCTACAAATTTTTTATCTTTACTGTATTTATATCCTTAACTGCCATATCATTGACCTATGTAAGCAGTTATATTCTTGGTAAAAAAATGAATCAAGAGGCAAAAACATATCATATGATTTCAGATGAGATTCAACAACTACATCAAACCTATGCGTTATGCACAGGATTACTACTAACCAATGCTACACCACAAAATATTGCCAGTTGTTCACTACTTAAACAACAGTTATCAAAAAAGGTACTTGATTTAAAAGAGCAATGCCCCTACATAAATTTTTACATCACCTATGTACGTTAAATTAATATAAACAAACCAAGAAACTATAAGAATATTTTATATATACTTCCCAATAAAATACCAAAAAAAGAACGTTTATGCTTGATATTAATGAGAATTTACTCTTCACAATTTTATCCCTTGCTATAGGATTTTCTTACGGCATCATTGCACAACGGAAACAATTTTGTTTTAGTGGTGGGATAAAAGATCTTATTTTATTCAAACATACACGACGAACAGCATCATTAATAGTCGCTATTGCCACCGCTATTATTTTTACACAAATTACTGCTTATAACTATGAGATTGATCTTACTCAAACACGTTATTATCTAAATGTAAACTATATCTTTATCATCATTGGTGGTCTTATGTTTGGTTATGGGATGATGGTATCTGATGGGTGCAGTTCACGACACCTTATTAAATTAGCACAACGTGATAAAGATTCATTTTTTGTATTATTAGCACTTGGATTATTTGCTTATTTTACCTATACACTGATTTCATATTATTCAGACATCATCAATTCAACTTTATCACTAACGTGGGCCACAAGTATTGAAGGGGTTGCTGTCCCTTATTATGCCGTTGGTCTGATTTTATTCTATTTACTCTACCTAAGTTTAAAAAAATGCATGAATATATTTCAATGCTGGGATGGTTTTTTGATTGGTCTACTGATTGCTTTTGTATGGTTTTGCACCGCTGTTGTATCAGACTATCTATTTTTAGATGTTTCAACTCAAAGTTTATCTTTTGTGTACCCCATAGGTAGAAGTGTTCAATACCTACACAATAGTCTAGACAGCACCTACGTAATATTTTCCATGTGGATTGTTGCAGGAGTATTATTGGGTGCTTTTATCTCTTCACTATTCAACCCTCAATATTCCAAAAAACTGCAATGTGACAGTTCTCAACAAAATCCACCTAAATTAGCTCAAAAAGTTTTTGGTGGAGCCATGATGGGCATAGGTGGCATATTAACTGTAGGATGCACCGTTGGTCAAGGGCTAAGTGGTCTTAGTACCTTATCTTTAGCCTCTTTTTTAGCCATTACCTCCATCTATATTTCAGCGTATCTAACGGCAAAATGGATGCACAAAAACAATGCATTGATTGCCTGTTTTGTATTTGACTTTAAATGCTAAACGCTGATGGACTTAAAGCATTGAACAAAATCATTGATAATCATATCGGGATCTTCAAGTCCAATAGAGATGCGAATCAATCCAGAACCAATACCTAAAAATTCTTTCTCTTCTTCACTAAAGTCCTGATAAATTGTACTTGCCATGTGCAAGCCCAAAGTTCTGCTATCACCAATATTTGCTGTAAGTGTAATCAAATTTGATTGATCTAAAAATGCAAAAGCTTTCTCTTCGTTTTCCATATCCAAAGTCATCATAGAGCCACAGCCATTTTTATACTCTTGTTGGTACAATTCATGATCAATACTACTTTTCAAACTGGGGTGATTGACTTTTAAACCTTCTTTTTGCAATGCAATTGCAATAGTTTCACATGATTGATTGACCTGTTTATTGCGCAGATGCAAAGTTTCAAGCCCCAAAAGCGTTTGGTAACTGCTGTGTGCATTTGCACTCATTCCAAAATCTCTCAAGGCTCTTTTTTTAGCGCATCCAAACAATGCTTTTTTTCCCAACTTATTTATAAACGGTTTTAAAAACGGATATCGAAATGAATGAAATTTATCCCCATCTTCAATTGCTTTAAAAATCGCCGCACCCCCTAAAGCAGACGAGTTACCACTAAGTGTTTTAGTTGTGGAGTACACAATCACATCCGCACCATACTCAAATGGCTTAACAATCACTGGCGTAATCGTATTATCAACCATAAATACAATATCATGCTTAGTCGCAATTTCTCCAATTTTCTTTAATTCAGGTAAGCGTAAATTTGGATTTCCAACCGTTTCACAAAATATAATCTTGGTCTTAGTGCTAATATTTTCTTCAATCTTATCCAGTTCATCCACACTCAAAAAAACAGTATTAATCCCATATCGAGGCAAGGTTTGAGACATCAACGCATAGCTTCCCCCAAACAATCCTCCAACTGCGATAATCTCATCATCACTTTGTGTTAATGATAGTATTGCCATTGATATAGCACCCATTCCAGAACTTGTAGCCACACAAGCAATTCCGTTTTCCATCTTTACTAGAGCCTCTTCCAATGCCATGCTCGTTGGATTTCCCATACGGGAATACAATGGTTTTGCACAGGTGCCTGAAAAGATATCTTTTGCTTCTTGTGAAGAGTTATATGAAAATGAAGCCGATGAACTTATTGGTGTTGAGATTGCCGCGTCAAAATGTTGCATTTTGTGTTTCCTTTTTATCTTTATAAAGGTGCTAATTGGTTTAATTCACTCACATCAAGCAATTCACTACCATCAGTATCTAAACGATCAAAGTTACTTTTCATCCGTTTTGGAGCTTCACTCTTGGAGATCATATCATCACTGTTTTTATCAAACTTGGTCAAAATATTACGTGTTCGAAGAGAAGGTTCAAGCTCATTGCTTTGATTATTGGCACTGCTGCGAGGAGTGTTCCACATTACATAATCCAATTTAAAATTTCGATGATGAATGGTTGATAAAAATTCACTATAATCATCTAAAGAATCATAAGGACCGTGTAGCCCCATCATATCTGCCCATTCTTTTCCAGCACCGTAATCCATCACAAACAGTTTACCTTGATAATTAAATCCTGTTACCCAGTGATGTGGCGGGCCTTTCTTATTTCGTATAAAAATATAACCTGCATCATATTTTTCATCCATATTATTCAATGTCTCTTTAGCAAAATTCGCAGCATCTTTACACCAACCTTTAGGTGATTGATAGGTTTCTTGTGCTGACTTTGCCACTGATGCAGATGCACCTTGAGTTTTTATCTTATGCACAATAGATTGAGCAATACCCATATCAAAGCGCCAATCACTTTTCATCCATTGTGCAACATCTTGAGGTGTTTCCCAGTTTTTAATTGTATCTTCATATTGTGTTGCGTGTGCAAAAGTACCAACACATAACAATATCAATACAAAATAAATATTTTTCATACTCTCTCCTTTGTATTGTAAAATTGTACCATAATTTTATTTACGGCAATAATTAAAATATTATTAATTTATCTATTATATAATTATTGCTAGTATATAGACGATATAAATATTATTTTTAATATTTATTTAATATTATTCATGTTACAATTTAGAAATTATATTGTAAAAGCCAAACTTATCGTGAGGTAAGGACGGAAAGCCACGGATCTTGATTGCAAGATAGCCGAGTTGCCATTATAAAGAGATGAATCATTCCCTTCTTTATAATCTTTTACACCAAAAAGGAAAGATTATGAAATCGATATTTTTTAGAGACACGCCTACGTTATATTATCACAATTCAGACTACATCAAAGAGATTCACGAAAAAAGCAAGTGGAACTTTATGAAAAAAACAAAAAGTGACCTAGTATTTTTTGATAAATTATTTGCCACTGGATCCATTATTTTAATTTTATATTTCATGTACTTTTAAATCTATTTTTGTTATATTAAAATAAAAACATAGGGTAGTTATGGATAAAATACGTTGCAACATAACAAACTATGATGCATACGTACGTGAAGCCATAGCCACATTGTTGTTGTTTTATGGATTGTACTCCAATAGTATTGTATACATTGTCTTTAGTATTGTACTTTTTTATACTGCATTTAGTCGTTTTTGTATTCTTTATTATATTCTTAGAATTAATAAACAGCTAAGTTTAAAACACTACCATCAATCCTTATTACCCCAATACAACCCTTCTGCTGTATTTGTTTTTGATAAAAAAGGGAAATTTCTTTTTAAAAACAATGCAGCAAACGATACATTAACGCATATACAATCAACAGATGATTTCAACATCCACAATTTAGCCAAATGCATCGAACAAAACCAAAAGCACGCTTTCATCTATGCTTTTGAATCAAAAACCTATCAAATTCAAACGCAAGGTTTAAATAAAGACAACGTAATCTTAGCTTATGTGACCGACGTAACGCAAGTCATTGAACTCAATGACGAAATAGAAGAAACGCAACGAGAAATCATCTATACCATGGGTGAAATTGGTGAAACACGAAGTAAAGAAACAGGTAATCATGTAAAAAGAGTCGCAAAGTATTCTGAACTTTTAGCACTTAAATACGGGTTGCGACAAGAAGAGGCAACCTTACTCAAAATGGCAAGCCCCATGCATGATATTGGAAAAGTTGGCATTCCTGATGAGATATTAAATAAACCAGGTCGTCACACACAAGATGAATTTGCAATCATGAAAACACACGCTGTTTTGGGTTATCAAATGCTCAACAAATCAAAACGTCCTATCCTAGAAGCTGCAGCCATAGTTGCTCATGAACATCATGAAAAGTGGGATGGAAGTGGCTACCCAAGAGCACTCAGCGGTGAAGAGATTCATATCTATGGACGCATCACCGCTATTGCAGATGTATTTGATGCACTTGGAAGTGATCGCGTCTATAAAGATGCCTGGGAATTTCAAGCGATTTTACGATTTTTTAAAGAACAAAAAGGGAAACATTTTGACCCCACATTAGTGGAGATCTTCTTTGACAACCTAGAAGAGTTCAAAGCCATACGAGATCGATACAGGGATTATGCCTAGATGAAAAAAGCAACCAAAAAAGATATCGAACTGATCAAACAAAAGTTCATTGAAAAATATGCCGACGCCGTTACTGAGCTTTCTTATGAAAACGATTATGAGCTTCTCATTGCCATTATTTTGTCCGCTCAATGCACAGACAAACGCGTTAATATTATCAGCCCTGCACTGTTTAAAAAATACCCAAACACCAAAGAGTTAGCACAAGCCAACCTTGAGGATGTAAAAGATCTTCTTAAGACGTGTAGCTTCTTTAATAACAAAGCTAAAAATATCATCAAGATGGCACAAAGTGTGGAAGAGGAACATGAAAGTATTGTTCCAAGAGATGCGAAAAAACTTATAAAATTAGCAGGCGTGGGGAACAAAACAGCCAATGTATTTATGATTGAGGCCTGTGGAGAAAACCTCATGGCAGTAGACACTCATGTATTTAGAGTTTCTCATCGTTTAGGCTTAAGCGATGCTCCAAACGTAAAAAAAACCGAAGAGCAATTGGTCAAAAAACTCAAAGATGACTTGCATATTTTTCACCAAGCCATGGTTCTGTTTGGGCGATACATCTGTAAAGCGGTTAAGCCAGATTGTGACAATTGCTTATTTCCTGATCAGTGCAAAACAAAAGAGACCTTTAGAGTCTAAATTTCCACTTAGCAAAAGAAAACGGAATCAATATATTTGATTGTGCAAACAAATACTCAAACGGTAAAGCTGAATCAATTTTAGGTGAATGTATAAATGAATCTCATGATGATTTATAGCGGTGTGAGTAACTGGGCAATGAATCATCCTGTACTATCAACTTCAATAGTTGGAGTTAGAAACTCTACTCAACTTGAACTAAACTTAAAAGCAAGAGATATTGATATGACAAAAGAGTTAAGAGATTGTTCTAATACTTTGAGATAAAGTTTACGTTAAAATAATACCGATAAATATAAATGAAAGAATCATATATAGTATCGGTATTTGAAATTTTCTAACAATATACAACCCAATAAGAACTATTAAAAGATCCAAGAATGAATAAACTGCACTTGGGATAACTGTATTGATTAAAACAGCAGCTAATAATCCAACAACTGCTACATTTACCCCAGCAACTGCATTTAGCACTTTTGGTTTATTTGTATAACTCTCAAAACTCTCCCAAAAACTGATTATCAGTAAAAAACCTGGAAGGAATATAGCCATTGTAGCTATCAAAGCCCCTAAAAATGGAGATTGATTTAATATATCCGCCCCTAAATAAGAAGCTATAGTAAACATTGGACCTGGAACTGCTTGAGCTAAAGAGTATGCTACTAAAAAACTCTCTTTATCTACCATATCACCTAAGTTTTGTTCAAGTAAAGGTAATACTACATGACCACCACCAAAAACTAAACTTCCCGATTCATAAAAAACACTGAAAATTTTGATATTTTCATCTATTGCACTAAAAAATGGGAGAATAAAAAGAAGTGATAAAAAAAGTATAAAAGGGAATGTTTTGAGTCTTTTAGCTTTTTGTATTGTGTTATTTGTTGTATTCTTTAAAAAAATCATACCAAATATTGCTGCACTAATTAACACAATAACTTGAATAAATACTGCGTTAAAAGCCACCAAGATTAGAGTTGAAATACCAAATAAAATCCTTGTAATATTATCTTTACAAAAGTTTTTAAACATACCAATAGCAGCATCTGCAACAACTACAACAGCAAACAATTTAAGCCCTGTAATGACACCTATTAAAAATTGATTATCACTTTGGCTGATTTGTAAAGTAGCTATAAAATAAAGAGCTAAAAATGAAGGAAGTGTAAAAGCTATAAATGCGGCTATACCACCTGCTAATCCCCCTTTTTTTAAGCCTATAGAAAACCCCACTTGGGAAGAACTGGGTCCTGGTAAAAACTGGCTTAATGCAACAAGTTTACTGTATGTTGCATCATCAAGCCATTTAAGTTTTTCAACAAAAGTATTTCGAAAATACCCTAAATGAGCCATTGGTCCACCAAAGCTCACTAATCCAAGTAGTAAAAACCTATAAAATATTTCAAATAAATTACTCATCAAAAGCCTTTATCTACGCTAGTTTCAAATAGTTATACTTTAACTGGATATTATTTTGTTTAATATACTCTAAAGTTTGATGGCAAGAGTGGATCAGATAAGATTTTGGTGCAGCTATTTGATCTAATATATCGGATGCCTCTTCATAGTTTAGATGATTACCATTTTTATAATCAGGAGATAAACATCCATCTATATAACACTCATCTATTTTTTTTAAGAGTAAAAACTTCATAGTACTTTCATCTATCCCTGCACAATCAGTTAGATAAGCAATTGTAGCAGTTCCATCTTCTATAAGATATCCTGTTGTATTTTTAGAGTGTTTTAAAGGAACAGGTGTAAACTTAATACCATTTACAACTATAGGTTCAAAAGGTTGATTCTGTTTATAGCTGATTGCCTTTTTATGTTTAAAAAGATCTGCAAACCCATTTTTATCTTTAGGGTGATAGCAATCGATTTCATCACTGCTGTATCTTAATCTTAAAAGCCCTAAAGCATGATCGGCATGAAAGTGTGTTAAAAATACAGCTTTTATTTTTACACCATCAAAAATAGTAGAAATATTCTCAACTCCTGCATCAAGCAAAATTACATCATCATTTTCACACTTAATATAAGCAGATGTAGCAAGGTTTAATTTCCCTTTTTCTCTATGCTCTTGACAAATAATACACTTGCAATTATGTGCAGGTATTCCAGCACTATCTGCTGTTCCTAAAAATTTAATTTTCATAATTTATAACCTTTATTTTATTTATTAAAATTGCTAGTAGTATAAGTGAGAGAATAGATACTACTACTAACATAAGTACACCAATATAAGCACCAAATATATCTAATACAACAGCAAATCCAAAGGGTATAGTTGCAACAACCGTATTTCTATATAAATTGATATTTCCATTAATTTTACCATATCCTTTTTTACCAAAAAGATACAAAGGTATTGAACCTCGAATAATTGCAACCAATCCTTGCCCTGCACCATAAAATACAACAAAAGCAATAGCAAAAGAATAACTGTACCCACTAAATAAAAGGGCTATAAGACCAACGCTTAGAACTAATATAGCATAAAAACCAGATTGAAGTGGCGTTATTTTTTTAGCAAATGCAATTTCAAATATCCTAGCTACAACTTGAGCAGGACCTAGTATTGTCCCTAAAAGTACAGCAGTTGCCATCTCAAAACCAAACTCAGCCAATAAGCCCATAAAATGTGTTTGCATCACTGTAACAGGAATGGCAATAAGAGAAAAGACAAAGATTAAATACCATTTCGTTTCTATCCGATCTTTACCTTGAAGGTTTAATGTATTGGGTAAACTTGCAAGAGATTTTTCTTTAATATCATTATCAATAAGTAAGTTTGGCTTCAAAACAAAATAGTGTATAGGCATAGCTATTAAAATGTGAAATAATCCTAAAGTTATATAGACATCTCTCCAATCCATTATAGAAAGTAAATAACTAATCAATGGCCAAAAGATAGTTGATGCAAACCCAGCAATAAGGGTGATTTGAGTAATTGGAGTACGAGCATTATTTCCTGCAAGTTGGGAAAATGCTACAAATGCTGACTCATATAAAACAAGAGTGGAAACAATCTCTAAAAAAAGTATTGCAATTATATATTGCCACTCATTTTCAATTAAAGATATACCAAATAATCCTAAAAAACAAAGCAAAGATCCTATTGTCATAACAACTCTTGCACCATGATGATCCAAAAGTTTACCAACAGTTGGAGCAAGAAGCCCTCCTAGTAATATACCTAAAGAGAAGATTCCAAATAAAAAAGATTTACTCCACCCAAACTCATTGTGAAACTCTGTTGACATTATTGTAAATGAGTAAAATAAGGTACCATAACCTATAGTTGTGGTTGTTCCAAGACCTAATACAGATTTAATAGTACCTTTAAGGAAAATTCTATCTAAAACTTTAATTTCTCTTCACCTTGAATAAAAACTTTTTCAATTGAGTTCAGTTCCCCTTTTAGTGAGTTTAAAACTAAAAAATCCGCCTCTTTTTCATCTTTTATTGAACCAATTTGATTCTCTAATCCTACAGCTTTTGCAGGTAAGAGGGATACTTTTTTCCAAGCTTCATCCAAACTCTCTAAGCCTAAAGATTCTATTTTAAAAGGGGATAAAAATAATGACGGGTAATGGTAATCAGAACATAAAATATCTAATAGCCCCTCTTGCGCAGCATCATATGCACCAAGAGCTCCTACATGTGAGCCACCTCTTATAAGATTTGGTGCTCCAAAAAGTGTATAGATATTAGAATCCTTATGTAACTTTGCACACTCTATATCCATTGGGAACTCTGCTATTTGTACTCCCCTTTTAACACTTGTATTTACTTTTTCTATAGTATCATCATCATGACTTGCAAGTGCTATATTATATTTTTTTGCATAGCAGATAAGTTGTTCTATCTGTTTTTCACCAACTTTTCTTTCCCCTTGTAGTGAATCAATAAACTCTTCAATCTCCTCTTCACTCATCACCATTCTTCTTTTTATACCATTTTTATATCGTTGAAGTTTTTTTTCATCTTCAAGTCTAGGCAAGTGATCATTAATTGATAACAAATCAATGCTTCCATCTTGAATCCATTGGAGTAAATCTTCAAATTCTTTTGTATTAGCAACCTCATGTCTAATATGGATAAGACTTCTACAACGTAATGTATTTGTTGTGATAAACTCAATCATCTCTTTAGCATTTTGCCTACTTCTTAAACCACTCTCAAATGAATCTGTAATGGAATAAAAAAATGTGGTAATTCCAGCAGATAAAAGATTATTGTCATTTTCATATAGTGCACTTTTTAAAGGAAGATGTACCCCTGGTCGTGGAGCTATACATCTCTCAAAAGAATCACCATGAATATCTACTATTCCTGGTAAAACATATTGACCTTGCAAGTCAACAATATTATCACATTTACACTCTTTTGCAATATTTTTAAACTTCCCGTTCTCTGTACAAAAAGATGAATTCTTTATCCATCCATTTTCACTTAAGATATTACAATTTATATATTTTATCATTAATCATTTCCTATATATTTTTTTCTTATATTTGCACTTATCTGTTCAACCACCAAAACAAGAATAAATATCGCAATAATTATTGTGGCAGCTTGGTCGTAACGGAACATATCCATTGATACTTTTAATTCAATCCCAATACCTCCAGCCCCAACTAGTCCTAAAACAACAGATGATCTTGTAGCCTTTTCAAGGGCAAAAAGTGATGTATTAATAAACGAAGGCATTGAGTGAGGAATAACTGAAGAAAATATAATATCAAGCTTTCTAGCACCTATTGCTTCAAGTGCCTCTTGAGAGCCTTTTTCACTTTCCTCCATAGCTTCTGCAAAAAACCTTGCACAAAAACCTATGGTATCAACTACAATTGTTAAAAAACCTGCAAAAGGTCCTAAACCAACTGATGCAACAAAAAATATCGCCCATACTAAATCAGGAACTGATCTAAAAAAAGATACTAATGATCGGCTTATATGATATAAAACAGGGTGAGGTGAAAGGTTTTTAGATGCTAATATTGCTAAAGGAATACTTAATAATACTCCTACTACCGTACCTATAAATGCCATCTCAAAAGTCTCAAGCAAGCTCAATGATATACTATCAAGTCTGTCTAAACTAGGGGGTGTCATCTCTTCAATCAATCTTCCCATCTCTGGAATTCCATTGATTAGGTTTGATAAAGATATCTCTGCACCTTCAAATGATATAGCAAGAAATGCTATAAACAATGTAAATAATATAAACGATACTATTGAAGGTTTTTCAAACCTATGTGGCATACTATTCATAAATGTTTCCTATCTCATCTTTTTTACACTCTTTAGTCTCTTTATCAATAATAATTTCACCATCTTGTAATGCAATAATCCTATCTGAGTATTTTAAAGCGTGGTTTACATTGTGAGACACAAATACCAAGGTGATTTTTTTCTCCCTTGCTAGGTTATAAAAAAGTTCCATGACTTTCTCTCCATTTTTAGGATCAAGACTTGCTACAGGTTCATCAGCCAAAATTATCTTTGGTTTTTGCATTAACGCTCTAGCAATTGCAACTCTTTGAGATTGTCCACCTGAAATCTTTGAAGTTTTCCTTTTTGCAAATTTCTCCATGCCTACTAAATGTAAACAATCCATCGCTTCTTCACGACATTTTTTAGGTGATAATGACTCAAACCAATATCTCGGACCTTTTTTTTCAGAAAGGTTTCCATGTATTACATTTGTAAGCACCGATAATTTAGTTACCAAATTATGTTTTTGAAAAACAAATCCAACTTGTGAACGAACCTTTCGAAGCTGTTTCTTTTTTAAACCAGTTATATCTTTACCTAAAAAAGATATATTTCCTTCATCAGGTTCTATAAGTCTTAAAAGAGTTCTCAATAATGTTGATTTACCAGAACCATTTGATCCTACTATTGCTGTAATCGATCCCTCATCAATTGAAAATGAAATATCTTTTAAAACTTTTGTATCGTTATATGATTTACTTAAATTTTCTACCAAGAGATAATCTCCTGGTAGCTTTTGTGACTTTTTAATGTTAGTTTCCTACAAAGTTTGAAAACTCTGGATAACCAATTGTTTTATACATAGATCTTACATAATTATAATCGCTATCTTTAACATTTGCTATAAATCTCATACCTTTGTATTTTTTATTATCTTCACCAGCTAACATCGCTTTTGCTAATTCTTCTTCATTATTAACAAAAATATTTTTTAATTTCTTAACAAACTTATCACTAATATGATTTCCTGCAAGTAAAACATCATTTGGTAAATCCATACTTCTAGCAAGAACTTTAAAAGATGCAGGTTCTAACTCTTTTTCTGCTGCTCTAAATTTCATAAATTTATCATTTGTGATACCAATTGCACTAATATCACCTCTTTTTAAAGCTTTCCATTGGATTTTGTAATTTGTATGAAGTGCTTTAATATCTTTTAAAGGATTTAATCCATAATCAGTCATTATTTGCATTGGAGCTAAGTGCTTTGATGTTGAACCAACTGAACCAAGAGCAACTTTTTTCCCTTTTAAATCTTTTATAGAACCAATACCAGAATCTGCCATCACAATTACAGCTGCAAAATAATCAGGTCTACCAAAACCAACAACTTGTTTTGCACCAGTTAACTTTTTGAATACAACATATTCAGCTGGACCAGTTAATACAAAATCAACTTTTTTTGATTTCATGGCTTCAACTGCAGCAGTTCTATTTGGAACTGGAAAAAAATCAAATGTATCACCTGATTTATTCTCAAGAACTCTTTTAAATTCACCAAATTCTCTTTGTAGCTCTTCCATACCCTCTAAATCTGTAATTGCAAATTTATAAGATTGTGCTTGTGCAAACATACCTATCACTAATAATGATAACATAACTAACTTTTTAAACATTGTCTCTCCTTAATTATTTTTTGAGATTAAAATTTTAAACAACATAGATTACGTTTTGGTTACAAATAATTTTTATAAAGCACTAATATTGAGTTGTATATACAAGTTTTGTAGAAAAATAATTAAAACTTAAAACTATTTTGCAAACAAAAATGATCACTTAAATTTCTCACGACTATTTTGCTTTTTACCTTATAGTCAAAATTTCCTTTTGATAAAATGTAGTCTAATGTTAGCCCCTCTTCATATGTTGGATTGTTATTGTAATCTATAAACCCATGCCTTTTAATACATTGAAGCTCTTCTGAACTTGGAAGTGAGTTCATATCTCCACATAAAATAATTAAGTCAGCTTCTTTTTTATCTAAAGTATTTTTAATTTTATAAATCTGCTCAATCCTCTTTTTCTGATCAAGATTTGTAAGATGTGTATTTACTATAAGTATATTTTTATCATTAAAAGTGATCTCTACAAGAAGAGCTCCTCTTTCATCTTCACCATTCTCATCATAAATGAGTTTTTCAATATTATTTGGTTTTAGTTTTGAAAGTATTGTAAGGTTTGAGCTACTTACAACTCCATTTCTATCTTTTTTTCGAATTGGTAGTGTTGTTTTTTCTAACTGTAAAACTTCATTTATAGTATCACTACTACAAAACTCCTCGCTGGAAAAATCCTCTTGAAAACAGATACAATCCAGTTTTTCTAAATACTCAGGAATTTTATAAATCCGACTAGGAAACTTACCCTCATCTTTCCAAAGATTAAAAGTTGCAATTTTAAATTTATTTTTCATTTTTGATACTTTGAAGTAGTTTTATAAATTCTTGAGAAGATTCCTCTATAGATTTAGAGTTATCAAACTCGATTAAGTTCACGGTATCTATAAGAGGATAACTTCTCTTTATCCTTTTAGCAATCTCCTCATCCGATTCTCTTCCTCTTTTTTTTAATCTTTTAAAAAGTTCCTCTTTAGGAATTGTAATATTAATAGTTGTAACTTCATCATACCTATTTTCAAAATCTTTAATTGCCCCACGTGAAATAGAGATAATATTAAGCCCTGTTTTTATATGCGCTGCTGCTATACCGTATCTATTATTATGCGCTTTCCATGTAGAGATAAAATAGTTTTCACCATCTAAGGCTTCAAAAGCCTCCTCATCCACATAATAGTTTGACTCATTGTTATCTGGTTCTCTTGTGATATATCTTTTTACAAAGGTAGCTTCAATATTATCTTTGATATTTTTCAAAAGGGTATCTTTCCCTACACCACTTGCACCAACTATTAAAACTATTTTTTTATGCATGGCAATTCCTTTCAGTCATCATTAGATATTAAACCCTCTAATACCGTTATAGACAACTTCACCATCTTTAAAAGTCATCACAACTTTTGGAAAGTTTGATTCATCTATGATAATAATATCAGCAAGTTTTCCCTCTTTTATCTC
>JAYEFX010000035.1:0-3376 GCA_034658775.1 Campylobacterota bacterium | reverse complement strand
CATCAACAAATCGATCAAAGCCTAAGTGGAAAAGCAGTACAACTCAAACCCAATTATGCCAAAGTGCAGTTGCACACTACCCATGCTATGATTGCTGATGAAAAAGGCTTAATTCATGGTGGATTTGCTTTTAGTGCAGCTGATTATGCAGCCATGTGTGCAGTCAATGATCCTAACGTTGTTCTAGCAAAAGCACAAAGCACTTTTACCGCACCCGTTAAATTGGGACAAACCATTGTTTTTGAAGCCAATGTTTTAAGTAATAATGGTAAAAAACAAACAGTTGATGTGCACGGTTACGTAGGTGACACTGTTGTATTCAAAGGCTTGTTTACCACTGCTGTTTTAAAAAAACACATCTTCGAATTATAGATTTAACGTCAAAGGAAGTTGGATCTCAAAGCACGCTCCTGCATCTTTATTGGATACATTAAGGGAACCTTGAAGATGTTTTTCAATAATCGTTTTACTCATGTACAAACCTAATCCTGTACCATTTCGTTCTTGCTTGGTTGTAAAATAGGGATCAAATATTTTTTGAATTATATCTTTTGGTACCCCACCAGCATTATCACAAAAAGTTATGATAAGCTGATCTTTTTCTTGAATTATTTGAACTTCTATTTCCCTATTGTTCGGTACTTTTTCCACCAAAGCCTCTTTAGAATTATTTAAAATATTAATAAATACTTGCAGTAACTCCCGTGAATAGGTATTGATTTTTTCGCTCTTTGCAAATTTTTGTTTCACCTCAATCGTATTGTTTTCCAATGATTTTCCAATGATGGTTAATACATCTTCAAAAATATCTTGAACGTACACCTCTTCAGCATGTTTATCGGGTTTAAAAAAATTCCTAAAATCATCAATTGTCTGGGAAAGATGTTTGGTTTGATCAATAATATCTTTAGCCCCTTGCTTTAAGGTGTTATTTTCTACCATATCAAGTTCAATATCTGCTAGTATATTATTGGCACCCATAGAGATTACCGAAATTGGCTGTCTCCACTGATGCGCAATCATGCTTATCATCTCTCCCATAGCAGCATGTCTTGATTGAGCAATCATCAGCTCCTCTTTTTGCACCAAATCAAATTCAAGTTGTTTCTCTTTTGTTTTGTCCTCATACGAAGCTACAATATCACCGTTAGAGAGTTTAAAAACATAGTTTTCTCGCCAACCTGTTAATTTTTTATCTTCATAAAATTTCAATGGCACTTTTTGTGCTTTTCCACTTTTATACACTTGCTTGAAGATATCCAATAATCCAAACTCTTCAATTCCGCTAAAGACCTCATCAACACGCTTACCAATAATCTCCTCTTTAGATACATCTTCAATCTCTTCTACTAGATGATTTAAACTTTTTATGATAAATGTCTTTCCTTCATCCGGCGTAGAATAAATAATATTCGCACTTTTTGTATTGTCAAAAAAATCAAAATATACCTTTTGACTTCTTTTTAGCTCCAATTCCAACTCTTTTACTTCTGTGATATTTGTATGAAATCCAACCATACGGATCGCTTTGCCTTGTGCATCAAAGATCGCTTGACCACGATCCAAAATCCATACCCAAGAACCATCTTTATGCCTTAATCGATGTATATTTTCATAACGTTTTGTTTTTCCTTGAATATTAGCAGTATAATCCTTAATCGCTTGATCTTTATCAAAAGGATGCACAAGAGATTCCCAGGTCGCACGTTCATTTTTCAGCTCATCATCTTCATATCCCAATTGTTTTTTCCATTGAGGCGTAAAATACAACTCATTGCTGACAAGATTCCAATCCCACAATCCATCTTGAGTCCCACTAATGGCAAACTCATATCGATCTTTTAAATTTTCAAACGCAGTAATATCCACAAATGTTGCCATGCATCGCAGTTTATCATCCAGATGCAACTCATTTGCACTGACCACAAAAATATGCTCTTTACCCTCTTTTAGCATGATGGCTTTATGTACCTCATTGGGACGTTTACGCATATATTCAAACCACTCTTGTGCATCCTTTTTCCTATGCAAGAACCCTTCGCGTGAAATAAAAAGATCACATATGCAAGTATGCTTTGCTTTAAACTCCTGAACACTCGCATATCCCGTAAAGTCTAAAAATGCTTGATTTCCTTTATCTATTTTCCTTCCTATGGAAGAGATGATTAGATTAGGAGAAGCATCTTCTATGGCACGAAGATAATTTTGATTAAATTTGATCTCTTTTATATGATTTTCATAAAAAATTTCAACTTCATTGTTTAATTTTTTAAGAAAATAATAGATAATAAAAAAGGCAACTATCATAAACACCAATAAGGCTAAAACCAGATTTTGAATGGTGTTTTGTTGTTTGGTTAAAGACGAAGTAATATCTTGAATAAAAAGATAATACGCATAATCTCCTCCATCGTATTTCAAAAGCTTGTGTGAATGCACTACATACGTTTTATTTTGATCTTTTATGCGTATATTATCTTGAAAATTATAATCAAACGGTAGCAGTTTTAAAATACTCAATGTTTTTTTATCAACGTTGGTTTGTAGATTGTATTTTCCTATACTCAACATGCTTGAATTGGAATACAATTTTAGATTGTCCTGATGAATAAACAGCGTACCTACATCTCCTAAAATTTCATGAATTTTTTCAATAAAATAGTTTGGATTGATACCAATTTCAAGATACGCTATAAATTTATTGTCCTGCATCAAAGGGTGCATCAATCTATACGCTGTTGCATTTTTTCCTGTTTCATAACCGTACATAGGTCTTGGATGATGAATCATCGCTTTAACCATAGGACGTATATCCACTAAATTATCCGCATAGTTCTGTTTTTTATGCACGCGCAAATAGGAACTTCCAGTTTTATCCACAACATGCATAATGTTAAAATATCTGTTTTCTTCAACCATAAGATCAAACTTAGGTTTAAGTAATGTAAACAGTTTTTCTCGATCATCTGTGCTAAAATATTCCACTGCCTTTGAAGTGCTTACTATGCGTTTTAACACATACGAATATTGGGTAATATTATATTTGATGGTATGATTAATGATTTTATGTATACGGTGATGATAATCATCTACACTTTTTTGATAATTCAAATTTTGCGCATACACCACAATGGCAATAATTACTAAAAATAAAATTACTAGAATAAACAGTAAAGATTTTAAGACATCCAAATATATCTGTTTTAGAGTCTTTGTTCCAATCATAATAAACCTCTTTAAATAAGAATAACTCAACTTTCGCACATAAATCCAAGAGATTTTTGAGTACTAATCCCTAAACTGTGTATAAGTTGCGATAAAATCATATTTGATTTTTCATCTTTTTGAGTTACATCAAGGTTTTGAGAAATATCTA
>JAYEFX010000034.1:0-3421 GCA_034658775.1 Campylobacterota bacterium | reverse complement strand
AATCATTTAACAATGCAAAATCTTCAATATTTGCCTTATCAATTGCCTCTTGAATAATGTAATTTTTCAAGAGGCAATTGATAAGGCAAATATGGAAGATTTTGCATTGTTAAATGATTTACTCAAGATAGCGCACAACCCTTTTGATGAACATCCGAGATTTGAACGCTATGCTCAGCCAACGCCTGTGAAGATGAGTAATGTTCGCTTGAGTTGTTCATCGTGAATGATGGTATAGCGTATCATAATCAAACGAAACGTTGGGGCTTAAAATTAGCCTAGGACAGCTGAAGTATATCCTACTACGCTTGATTCATCTTTAGTCATCTGCGCACTGGTTCGATAATCTAAAAGTTTGGATTGAAGTTGATGCTTTTGCGCATAGGAAATAAGTGCTTTTACACCTGTTTGCCCACATGCTTCACACCCTTTATTCCAAGAATCTAAATCAAGATTTTCAATCGCTTCCAAGCAATAATTATCCAAAATATTCGCTTCATTGAGCGTATGAAAATGGCTTAAATCGGTACTGATGATCACAAAGGTATCTTTATCGTGTAGTGCGTATTCAATAATTTGTTCAATATTCATACTTGAAGATCGTGAATACACAATCTCTACAATACTGCTGTTGGGAAAATAGTGTTGAATAAAAGGCATTTGAGTCTCTGTGGAATGTTCGGTATGTGCTTGGGCGTTAAAATGACAAAAATTAAATTTTTCAATAAGTGTATTGGCGTACTGCGTATCAATGTTTATATTTCCACAAGGGCTTTGATAGCTGTCTTGAGTACTCACACTAAGTCCCTCAAAAGCAATTTTATGAGAAGGACCAATCACGACAAAGCGTTTAGCTTGAATATGTTGAATGATACAATACGCAATATTTGCCGTAAATCCACTGTAAACATATCCTGCATGTGGACAGATAATCGCTTTGGGGCTAAAGTCAAGTTGATGATTAAAATCACTGTTTTGTAAAGCCGTATTAAAATGATTGATATAGCGTTTAATCTCACTGCATGAATCGGGGTAAAACGTTCCTGCGACGGATGTGTTTCGAGTATTCATAAAAACTCCTGGTAATGGTGTAGAACATTTAGGACATAGATTACCTTGTACTAAATCATTCTTTTCAATGGCATAAGTGACTCGATTTAAAATCTCATAACCACACTGTGTACAACAAGTTGGATTTGGTAATGAGGCATTTCCTTGATAGACAAAATTTAATCCTGCTTTTTTACCAATAGCATAAGCACGATTAAGTGTGTCAACACTGGTGCGTGGCAAATCTTGCTGTTTATAATCAGGATGAAAAGCACTAAGATGCCAAGGGGTATCAACGCCTAATTCATTGGCAATGAATTGAGCCATGAGGATAAGCTCTTCATCGCTGTCATTTTTAGTAGGGATGATTAAAGTGGTGATCTCTACGTGTATACCATTTGTTTTAAATCGTTTTAGATTATCTAAAATGCTGTCTAAATTTCCCCCAAGCTCTTTTTTATAGTAGTGCTTATCAAATGATTTTAGATCGATATTGGCTGCATCAATTACACCTACCATATCATCAATCACCTCTTTGGATTCAAAGCCATTGCTGACAAAAATATTTTTCAACCCGTATTGTTGCGCAATCAATGCAGTGGCTTTTGCATAAGGGTAGAATATGGTGGGTTCGTTGTAGGTATAGGAGATACTTTGACAGCCATTTGAAACCGCCAATTGTACAAGTTGTTCGGGTGTTTGATGTTTGTTTTTATCGATGTTGTGTTCTTGTGAGATGCCATGATTTTGACAGAAAGGGCATTTGAAATTGCACCCTACAGTTCCAAGTGAAAGTGTTGTTGTATTGGGCAGCACATGATATAAAGGTTTTTTTTCAATAGGGTCAATATTTAATGCCGCTGGGTATCCAAATACCAAGCATTCTATCTTTGAACCGGTGTTTTTATTTACCCCACAGATACCTGTTTGATTGGGTTTGAGTTTGCAATAATGGGAACATAAAAGGCAAGTGAGTTTTTCGTTTTCTTTTTTAAAATAATGCATCGTATAACCTTCATAATAAGTATAGTATAAAATTTAGAAAATGGCACTTAGGCTAAAACATCCTTCTTGGTTTGCTCTATTCACCCAGTGCCCACTCATAAAAGGGCACTGCTTGAACTTCGATATTATCACAAAAAAATGATTGTTCAACTCCAACGGTGATAATTAAAATACGTTTGATTTGCAATAGTTTTATGTATGGCAATAAAATGGTACTTACTTTAGGTATTTGCAGTGCATTAAAAAAAGGGATACTTAACATCAATTTTTTACGTTTAGGGATGTAAAAATCTATTTTGTCTAAGTAAAACATGGGGTTTTTTTTCTTCAAAAGTTCGAGAAATATCATATTTGAAAACTCATTGCTAAAATTTTTTTGATGATTTAAACTGTCTAAAAAAGTGTGATTGTAGGCATAAAGTTTTTTGGTGGCTTTGGGTTGGTCAAACTTTTCTATAAAAAATATCAGACAATTTTTTTCATGTGCATCGCATAAGGAATAGAACATATCTTTGGAAATTTTAGTTTTCTTTTTCAATTGATTAAACATCTGAAAAATGGAGCGCTTTTCCCCTAATGATTTGAATAAAATTTTAAGTACTTCAAGTTGGGTTGTGTTGGAGCAATACAATTTGATAATCTCTTGAATACGTGTTGTCTTTTTTTCATCTGTATACTCAAGTAAACCTGGAAGATTACCGTATTTTAAAAATGAATTAAAACTGTGTGTGGTCGTTTGTAATTTTGGATTGTGTAAGATGTATTCCTCGAAATCCAAGGGCATAACGAGCAGTGAAGAGAAACCTTCAAGGTGTTGAATACAGTTGGATGAAAGAATAATCTCTTTACTAATAGGTAGTTCACATTGAAAATCAAAATTATCAAGAGCAACAATTTTAATTTGATGTTCGATAATGTATTCTTGTAGATTTTTTTCTACCTCTTCAACATCGATGCGCATATCATTAAAATCAATGTACAAATATTGTGTGGATTCAAACTTTGCAAGATAATCCAATATCAAGTAACTTTTTCCAGATCTTGGTGGTCCGTAAAGTAAAGTATGCTTTGATGTGATGGATATTTTACGCTCTAAAAAAGGGAATTTTGAAAAGTCAGTTTGATGCGCAGCTTCTAATGTTTTCATTAATGAAGTTTAACTAAATATTTATTTTATATAGATTTAATTTATCTTTGACTAAAATTCGGACAAATTATATCTTATTTAAAAGATGACCAAAGGAAATTAATTATGGAAATGCCTGCATTACCCCAACCAACGTTTTATATCTTTAAGTGTGAACAAAGTTCACCACCAAATATGCCAAAGCCAAGCTGTGTGAGTGCTGAGACTCAAGATCTGTTT
>JAYEFX010000033.1:0-3455 GCA_034658775.1 Campylobacterota bacterium | reverse complement strand
TGAAAAATTCAGAGCTCTACGTGCGCAATTGGCAAATAACCAAGGGGTACCAGCATACATGATTTTTGGTGATAAAACACTTATTGAGATGAGTTCTAAGCTTCCTTCAACTCATGAAGAGTTTTTAGATATATCTGGAGTAGGGCAGATGAAACTTGAGAAATATGGTGACCAATTTCTCGAACTTTGCAACAGTTTATGATATGATAATGGTACATTTTAAAATGAAGGACACTATTTGAAAGAACCGTTAATTGATATTATTAAGAGTGCTTCGTTGATATTTAAAGAGGGATATTTTTCAACTAAAAATGTTGATTTTAAAGCCAAAAAAGATATGGTGACTCAGTATGATGTTGCAGTGGAAAATTATCTCAAAGCCAAACTTTCACTGGCATTCCCAACGTTTAATATTATTGCAGAAGAATCGAATAATGAACAAAGTGTTTTTGGTGACTCCATCATCATCGATCCTATAGATGGTACAACAAATTTTGTCAATGGTGTGCCGCATTGTGCTATTTCTGTTGGTGTGTATAAAGATCAACAACCTTTTATGGGTGTCGTGTACAATCCTATTTTAGAAGAGTTGTTTTTTGCTCAAGTAGAATGTGGAGCTTTTTTAAATGAAGAGCCTATTCATGTAAGCCAAGAGTCCAATTTTCAAAAAGCATTGTTAGCCACAGGCTTTCCTTACAGTGGTGCTACCAATCAAGATGATCTGAATATTGTGATCAATAACCTGCATAAAATTCTTCCAGCTTGTCAGGACATACGACGTTTTGGCTCTGCTGCTCTTGATTTGTGTTATGTGGCAAAAGGGATGTTTGAAGGATACTATGAGATCAATCTTCAAGCATGGGATGTGAGTGCTGGGGTGATTATTTTGAAAGAAGCAGGTGGAAAAGTTTCCAATCAACACGGGGAAAAACATCATATCTTTAATGATAAATACATGCTAGCAAGTAATGGTTTGATTCATCAAAAATTGGTGGATATGGTTGAATAAATAATGATACGAAAGACATTGAAAAAAACCAGTAAAAGCGATAAGTTTAAAGGTTTTTTAGAAAAATACAATATCTCCTCAGAGTATCTTTCAACGTCACGGAAGATGATTTCTCGCGCAGTTTTTATTGGATTGTTTATTGCTTTTATCCCTGTGCCTTTTCAAATGTTACTTGTACTAGCATTTACCCCATTTATCCGTTTTAATGTTGCTGTTGCCTTGGCTATGTGTTGGTTTAGCAACCCTTTTACCATGCCTTTTATGTATTATATGGAGTATGAACTTGGGGTATTTATTTTGGGTATGGAGCCATTGGCTGTGCAGATGACTCTGGATTGGTTTAGCAGTAACTTGGATGAAATTTTTATCCCTTTATACGTTGGGGCAGCAATTTTTTCTGTGCTTGGTTCCAGTCTTGCGTATTATTTAGTGCATCATTTTTGGAAATCATCGGTACACCGTGATAAGGGTTTACATTTTAAAGAGCGTCATAAGTAGCATATTTTTCTTACAGAGTTAATGACATCTCATGCCAGCTAAGCCCTCCATGTTGTGAATCTGATTCACCAAGATGAACAAAACCATGATTGGCATACATCCCAATCAGTTCCGTTTGACAGATTAGATATATTTCAGTTTTTTCCAATTTTCTCATAGAATCAATAAAACTGCTCATGAGTTTATTTGCCATACCTTTACCTTGATATTTTGGATGAACAACGACGGACATAATGACAATATGCTTTCCACTTGGATCGTGACCAATAAGCTCTTTGAACTCCTCATTGGATAACTCAACATGATGCGTCGCACCAGAGTTGACAAATCCAATAATCTCTTTTTTATTTTCCAAAACCACAAAACCTTCAGGATAGGTTTCAATTCGTTTTAGAATTTTCTCTTTAGACGCGGCTTCTTCCCCACCATACGATAGGGTTTCAATCTCATAACATCGATTAAGATCTTGTGCTGTGACTAGGCGTATGGTTAAGTTGTTCATTGATTATCATCCTTTTTTATATCAATTGATTTTTAATAAATTGATTGTAGTGTCCATCTTGGGTTTCAAGTTGCTTATGACTTCCTTGTTCAACTATTTTTCCAGCATCTAAAACATAGATGATGTCTGCATTTTTAACCGTACTTAAACGATGAGCGATGGTGATAAGGGTTTTGTCTTTCAAGATTGGTTTGAGCGCTTCAAACAGTTTGTATTCGGTGTGTACATCAAGTGCTGAAGTGGATTCATCAAAGATGACGATGCTTGGATTGGCAATGATCATACGTGCTATAGAGATACGTTGACGTTGCCCACCTGAAAGACGAATACCATGTCGTCCCACAACGGTGTCAAGTTTTTTGGGCATCTGCTGTATCATATCATCAAGTTGTGCAGTATGCAATGCTTTGTAGATTTTTTCATCCGATATGCTTTCATTTCCCATGGTGATGTTAAAACGTAACGAGTGGTTAAACAGTATGGGCATTTGTAAAACTAAAAAAAGGTTCTTGCGTAAACTTTGTTTATCGATCTGTTCAGTTTGAATAGTGTTGTAGGTGATATCTCCAGCATCTTTTTCATAAAATCCAGCGATGATCTGAGCCAATGTGGTTTTTCCACTTCCACTAGCACCAATAAGTGCAATATGCTGATTGGCTTTGATGTTTAGTGTTATGTCTTCTAAGATGGGTTTGTCTTTATTGTAGGCAAAATGTACATGTTGAATATCTATATCAATTTTATGCGTAGAGGTGAGTTGATGTTTACCATTTGATTCAGTGTGCAAGGTTAGAATTTTATTGATACGCTCAAGTGAGGTTTTAGCGCTAGCATAAGCATACTGCATACTTAAAATATCTTGTACCGGTGTCATGATAAACCAGATGTAACCAAACATGGCAAACATCATACCAATGCTAAGATCACTGTACGCCACCATCAACAATCCACTAGCACGCAAGATTTCAAAGGCTACTAAAAATAGTGTAAAGGAAAATCGTTCATACGCTACACTTTTGTAATTGTATTCATTGGAAGTGGTTTGAATCTTTTGTGCATTGTTGATCGCTTGGGTAAAAAAGTACTCCTCTTTGTTGCTGGCTTTGATCTGTCCAAACAGTTCTAGTGTTTCCCCTACATCATCTTGAAACGTTTCAATGGCTTGATTCTCATCTTTTTTAAGAGCGCCCACTTGCGTGGAGATTTTTTTGGATAAGAGCATGATGAGTGGTTGAATAATCAAAATCATCAATCCTAAAATAGGGTGAATCCAAATCATCACTATGGATATGGCAATAAGAGTAAGAACGGATGCCACAAATTTACTCGCACTGGTTATGATAAAGTTATCTAAAGTATTTACATCCGTAACTAAATTAGCACCAATAGCACCGCTTCCTAGGCTTTCATATTCGTTCATGCACACTGATTTTAGATGCATTAAAA
>JAYEFX010000032.1:0-3463 GCA_034658775.1 Campylobacterota bacterium | reverse complement strand
TGGTGGGGGAATCATTCGAGATGTGACCGTAGGAGTCACCCCCTATACTTTTTCCCATACAGCCCCTGCACTAATTGTTTTTATATTTCTTATTTTATTGATTATATTTAAAGTTCATCGTCGCAACTCCATAGAAAATAAACCTTATTTTATCGTGAGTGATTCCATTGGGTTGGCTGCTTTTTCCATAACAGGAGCCTTAGTTGCACTGGAGCATAACTTCAATTTTGCAGGCGTTGTTATGCTCTCGTTTATCGCTGCTGTTGGGGGTGGAATTGTACGTGATATTATCATCAACGAAGTTCCATTTATTTTTAAAACGGGTTTTTATGGAACGGTCTCATTGGTCATTGGTATTTTAGTTTATATTTTACATAATTTAGATATCCTTTTACCAATAAATATTGCCATCATTTTTACTTTAGGTGTTGGATTAAGAGTTATCGCTTATTATAAAAAATGGAGCATACCACTAAAATAAAGCTACATACAAAGAGACTAAATGGGAACGATCCATCTAAGTAGAAAAGCCTTTTTTAACAATGCAGACTATTACAGCACTTTGCTAGGTGATAAAAATAAACTCTGCATGGCGCTCAAAGACAACGCATACGGACACGGCATTGAACCCATGGGACAATTGTGTCAAGAATACGGTATCAAACACACTATTGTGCGAACGCTTGATGAAGCCCACCGTGCCAATCCTTATGGATTTGAGACCATTCTAATTTTATATGAAATTCCAATCAAAGATTATCCCTCAAACTATATTTTTGCAATCAATTCAATTGATGATATCCACAATTATCCTGCAAATACAAATGTGGAACTTAAAATTGATACGGGTATGGGACGAAATGGGATTATGCCTTGTGAAATTCAAGAGGCTCTACAATTCATCATTGAGCGCAGTTTAAATCTTTTTGGGGTCTTTACTCATTTTTGTTGTGCAGATGAACAAAACGGTAAAACATCACAACAAGAACACCTGTTTGCTCAATGCATTGAGCAAATCAAACAAACCCTTCTTGAGCCTTTTCGCATTCACTGCGCTAATAGCACAGGGGCACATCGAATTGACAACACAAAGTATGACTTAGGAAGAATTGGAATAGGGATGTATGGGTACATTGACCTACCCCAGTTTGAAAAAAATGTTACAGCTGTACTTAGTTTGTATGCTAAAAAGATATCTACGCGTATTTTGACGAAAGGACAAAGTGTAGGGTATGGAGCAACTTTCCCAATAAACGATGAAAGTTTTACCGTTTCAAACTATGATATTGGGTATGGAGATGGTTTTTTTAGACTCAATGAACGAAAAAATGCCCTGATAAAAGATGGTAGAAAGATATTGGGGCGCATATCCATGGACAGCTTAAGTGTGCAGGGTGATGATGATGAGATATGCATCTTTGATGACGCAACCCACTTGGCCCACGTTCACGATACCATTCACTACGAAATCGTAACCCATTTAAGTCCAACCCTAAAAAAAGTTATCACATAAAAGGAGAAAAGAATGTTCAAACTTCAAGAACATAACACCAATGTAAAAACCGAGTTTACCGCTGGTTTTACAACATTTTTAACGATGATGTACATCGTTCCAGTTAATGGATTTATTCTAGCAGATGCAGGATTACCTATGGATGCGGTGGTTACCGCTACTGCAATTATCACCATACTCGCTACTATTTTTAGTGGATTATGGTCAAATACCCCGATTGCAATGAGTGTGGGTATGGGACTTAATGCCTATTTTGCGTACGGTTTAGTTTTAGGTATGCAAATACCTTGGCAAACTGCTTTAGGAGTGGTATTTATCTCAGGTATACTGTTTGTCATATTGTCTTTTACAAAATTTAGAGTATGGATTATGACCTCAATACCTATTGATCTACGTCGTGCTATTAGTGCTGGTATTGGAGCATTTATCGCCTTTATTGGGTTTAAACAAATGGGTATGATTGTTGAAAATAAAGCAACACTTGTATCTCTTGGAGATTTTACAGATACCAATGTTCTTATTGGTGTACTAGGATTAATCTTAGCATTTGTATTTTATGCGTATCGATTAAAAGGTGCATTTATTTTATCCATTGCCATCACCTCAATTGTTGCATGGATAGTAGGTATTGGTTCAATGCCAAGTGAAGTTTTCAGTTCACCAGCATCAATCTCTCCAATTTTTATGGAACTGGATATTGTATCTGCCTTGTCGTTGTCGCTCTTACCTGTAATCATCACATTTTTAATCACCGATATGTTTGATACTCTAGGAACACTTACAGGAGTTGGAACACGGGCAAATCTTTTCCAAGAAAATGATAAAAATGATAAGTCATTGGAAAAAACACTTGAAGCCGATGCTATTGCTACAACTGTGGGAAGTTTAATCGGAGTATCAACGACAACTTCATTTATTGAATCTGCTTCGGGAGTAGAAGAGGGTGGACGAACAGGTCTGACGGCTGTCTTTACAGGACTCTTCTTTATAGGGACATTATTCTTATTGCCTTTATTTAAATCGATTCCAGGAAATGCAATTTACCCTATTTTGGTTGTTGTTGGTGTATTGATGTTTACTGAACTTGGAAAGATTAATTTTGAAAAAAGTGATTTGGCCGTTTCTGCTGCATCATTTTTAATTGTAATTTTAATGCCTTTAACTTTTTCAATCACCAATGGTATTGCTGCAGGATTTATTTTATTTACCATTATAAAACTCGTACGAAGAGAGTTTGAAGATTTAAACCTTGGACTACTAACCATCACCGTAATCAGTTTACTCGCATTTATTTTGCATTAGGAAGAATCATGCAAGAAATCAATAAAGTATATTATGGTTATGATGAATTTGTTGTCGATACAAAAATTTTATTAAAACAAATTCAATCTTACAATCCAGAAGCATTAATCCCCGTCGCAAGAGGGGGCATGGCGCTAGGTCAACTCCTAGGCGAAGCTATGGATACTAGAGAAGTGTATTGCATTAACTCCATACATTATGAAGGTACCGTTAAACTGGATACTTGTAAAATATTTAATGTACCTAATTTATCCAGAGTTAGCAAAGTTGTTATCATTGATGATATCATTGATAGTGGAGAAAGCATGGTCGACATTTTAAAAAAACTAAAAAGACTGTATCCTCATTGTGAATTTAAAGTAGCAACAATTTTTTATAAACCAACAGCATTGATACAGCCTGATTTTACAGTTAAAGAAGCCCATGATTGGATTGATTTTTTCTGGGAAGTAGATCTTTTAGACAAAAACTAATACCCTTGGTGTATTTAGATATGATTTTATTTCAGATATGAATAATTATTTAAAAAAAGTAGACCCAGATAAGAAGCATAAAGTAATATAAGATAATAAAACTAAAGTGAAATTCACTTTAGTTTTAATACAATTATATAAATAAATTACTAGAGTTCATTATGCAAACAATGGC
>JAYEFX010000031.1:0-3489 GCA_034658775.1 Campylobacterota bacterium | reverse complement strand
GGCTCATATTCTAAATATTTACTAAGACCATCTCGACCATCGTCTGCTGTGTGTACTGTTTTAAAAAATTTGGAGACAAGCGTTACTACATTTTTTTGTAATATTTTAGAATCCTCTACAACTAAAACACTGAAGTCTTTTGCTAAATATTTTACTTTTGCGATATCATCCATAGTTTCTCCATGTTATTATCTCTTTATTATCAATTGTACCATATTTTTGATTATCACAACTATACGATGGAATATTATAATAATTTTTAAAAGATTTACCTTGGTGAAAGTGTCCCTCAACGATAATATCGACATTATATCTTTTATACAATTGAATTCTTTGATGCGCAAAGTGATCAAAGTCAACCATGTTATAGCAAATAGATTTTTGTTTTAGCCAATTATTTATCCCAATTGAAATGTTATAATTAAAATCAATACTATTAAGAAATTTTAAAACATATTTGTTACGGATAAGAGCAGTGAACAGATTATACGAAAAAGGGGTAAAGATATCTCCATGAGCGAGAGCGAGTTTTTGTGCTCCCAAGTTAGCAATCAAAGGTTGTTTTGAGCGTGGAACAATTAGAACATTTTTAAAAACTTTTTCCAAGGCAAAATCATGATTACCCTCCAAATAGATGATCTGTCGTGAAACACTTAAGTGGTTAATCAATGTAATTAATTCATAATTTTGTTCAATAAAATAATCCACATAAGAACATACAAAATCAAAAATATCCCCCATTAGAATTATTTGTGAGGCACGAGTATGGGACAAGAGTTCAAACAACTCTTGTCGATTGTGATTGTAGTGAGCATCAGCTATAAATATTGCATCACTTGAAATTTGAATTTCATTCATGCAATATCCAATTTTTTAAGGAGTATACGCAATGGAGTTTATGCCACAATGTACATCAAAACCATGCATAATATTTGCATTGACCACAGCTTGTGAACTCGCTCCTCGAAGTAAGTTATCGATTGAAGAGCTTACAAACAATGCCTTGTCATTTTTTTGTGCAAACAGATCACAAAAATTTGTTCCTGCAGTGGATTTAATATCGACGGGCTTATCGCACACACGTATAAAATTTTCATTTTTATAGGCATCTAAAAGTATCTCTTGGGGATTGATATCCTGCTTTAGTGTTGCGTAGATACTTACCAACATTCCTCGTGTTGCTGCAATTAAATGCGGTACAAAATTAATCGAAATATCTTTATTTTGCAACAGTTTGACTTTTTCCGTAATCTCAGGTGCATGTCGATGTTTCATAGGATTGTACGCAAAAATATTTTCATTGACGCTTACGTATGAAGTTATCTCACTTAACTTTTTTCCTGCGCCACTAACCCCACTTTTAGCATCCACAAAAATTGGCGCATCGGTATCAATGTATGGAATAAATGGCAATAAGCCCAATAGTGTAGCCGTTGGATAACATCCAGGGTTAGCAATGAGTGATGAATTTTGAATCTCTTTAGTATAAAATTCAGGCAAACCATACACACTTTTTGGAAGATTTACGGCATCTTCATGTGCGCAATAATGCTTCTCATAGGTATCACGCTCAAGTCGATAATCCGCAGACAAATCAACCACTTTAACGCCCAAAGATAAAAGCTCTTTTGCAAACCCCATGGAGGTTTTATGCGGTAGTGCTAAAAATGCCAATTGTGCATTTGCTGCAACTTCTTGTGCATTTGCTGCTTGAACATCAAGTTCACATACCTGTTTTAAACTGGGATGCAGATCGGATATTTTGGTTTCTCCTGTAGAATTAGCTATATAATTGATGGTAAATTTTGGATGGTTAAGTAGAATTTTCACCAGTTCCAAACCGGTGTATCCACTGGCTCCTATAATAGCAACATTAATCATTACAGATCCAACTCTTTATAAAAAACCTCTTCCACTTCATACTCTTTAACCCCACCTGGAAGCTGTGCTTTAAGCTCATCACCCATTTGTTTGCCAAGCAATTGTTTGGCTAATGGTGAATTAAACGAGATCAATCCCTTTTCAGGATTGGATTCCACCCCACCAACAATCGTATAGATCAACTCCTCTTCCGTAGCACAATCAATAAGTGCCACGGTTGAACCAAAACTGATACGATCATGAGGCAAAATTGAAGGATCCACAATAACTGCCTTAGAGATTGTAGCACCCAATTCTGCAATTTGAACGTCGATTAATTTAAGCTTATCTTTAGCCGCATGATATTCTGCATTTTCTTTTAAATCTCCCAATTGGCGTGCTTCATCTAAAGCGATAACCGTCTCTGGTCGTTCTTGTGTTTTATAAAAATCTAATTCATTAATCAATTTATTATACCCAACGGTAGTCATTGGTTCTTTTTCCATAAAAATCCTTCACATATTTTCAAAGATTTTACCATAAAAAAACTAATAGATTAACATTATCATTAGCACACAATGATTATAATGCATTATACGCATAGCCTAAAACAAAAAAGGGAAATATAAATTGAGATTTGATCGTTGTAAAAAACTGTTTCAAGATGATTTTGAAACATTACATAATGCTAAAATAATTATTTTAGGTGTGGGTGGGGTTGGAGCACATGCTCTGGATTGTTTATATCGTTCAGGCGTTACAAATATCACTATTATTGATTTTGACAGCTATGAGATCACAAATCAAAATCGTCAAATTGGCTCTGAAGCCTTAGGTGAACTAAAAGTGGATCACCTTAAATCCTTGTACCCGAATATCACCGCCATCAATAAAAAAATAGATGTGGATTTTGTCAATAATTTTGATTTTAACGCTTATGATCTAATCTTAGATGCTATTGATGATATCGCTCCTAAAATTGCTCTAATTAAAAAATATTATAAAAAACTTATTGGAACAACAGGAAGTGCTAAACGAATTGATCCTTCCAAAATCCAATACATCAATATTTTTAAAACACACAATGATCCTTTTGCACGAAAAATTCGAGATGCACTTAAAAAAGAGCGGTTTTCAAAAAACTATAAAGTGATCTTTTCAAGTGAAAATCCAAAGTGTAAAGATATGGGAAGTTTTATTGGTGTGACAGGAAGCTTTGGATTGATGATGTGTTCAATAGCGATTCAAAGAATTATTGAGCAAAATAAAACTTAAGCTATCTCTACCCTATTTCGACCATTTTGTTTTGCTACATATAAAGCCTCATCTGCACGTTTTAGTGCTGTTTGTTCTGTATCGTTTTGTTCAACTTGTGCCACACCAAAACTGCATGTAACCCTTAAGTTATTGTAAAAGAGATGCTCCTCAATGGCTTGACGTAAATGTTCAGCTACCTTTTGTGCTTCTTCCAATTTTGTTACGGGTAGTAAAATAACAAACTCTTCACCACCCCAACGTGCAAAGATATCACGATTTCTCACTTTTAATGCAAGCATTTCAGTTAATTGCATTAAAATTTTATCCCCAATATCGTGACCATAAGTATCGTTAAATTTTTTAAAGTGATCA
>JAYEFX010000030.1:0-3514 GCA_034658775.1 Campylobacterota bacterium | reverse complement strand
TTGTCACTTTAGAGCTTGCTAAAAACTATGATTATTGTTTTGTTTTTGAAGCAGCAGGTCAAAATCTGGAAGTCGTAACAGGACGTAAAGGTGCAGGAACCTATACCATCACCATCGCTGGACGTGCAGCACATGCAGGTACTAGCTATGAGAAAGGGTGCAATGCCAACTTGGAGGGCGCTCTTAAATTACAAGAACTCACAAAGCTTACAACACTTCCAATTGGAACAACAGTCAATGTAGGTAAAATCACAGGAGGAATTGGTGCTAATACCATCAGTCCAAAATGTGAACTTCTTTTAGAGATTCGATTTAAAACCAACTCTGAAAAAGTGCGATTGCTCGAAGCCTTAGATCACATTGCACACACTTCATACGTAGAGGGAACCATCTCTTCATTAAGCGGTTTAATCCAACGTGACGTAATGGAACCAAACAGTAATCAAATTGAATTATTATGCGCATTGGAACATATTGTGGATCATCAAATACTCACCGAACAGCGTGGTGGAGTAAGTGATGCCAATCATGTTGCCAGTTGCGGGGTGATGACACTGGATGGATTTGGCCCATTTGGAGATGGTGATCACACCGTAAATGAACGTGCTTTAAAAAGTAGCTTTGAACAACGAATTGATATGATGAGTAAAATATTAGCCCATCACCAAGAACATAAAAATTTTAATACTTAGAAAATAGGAGAGCAGATGAGTAAAAATAATCGTACCATAGGGATGTGGTTATACAGCAACGGTGGTGGTGATAAAATAGGTAAGAAGATCATCAAAAAACTAAAAGATAGAGATATTGATACAATTGATAATCTCAACTTGCGTCATGCGCTTGCCAAAAATGGACATATTTTATACAATGATTTAAAGCTGGACAAGCTTGATCTGTTTTTCTCGTACAATGCAGGGGAACAATCCAAGTATCAAATGTATTTGTACCAAGCTCTTAATCGTGCTATTCCAATGATTAATACATACGATTCTTTTGCTCTTAGTGAAGACAAATTCCATACCTCTTTTGTATTAAGAAATCATGGGATTCAAACGGCTGATTATAAACTGTGTCACCGAGACGACAGCCATCATCTGAGAAAAATTATCAAAAAATGGGATAAAATGGTATACAAACCAACCGACGGCTGGGGTGGAGTTGGTCTAACTAAAATAGAATCTGAAGCCAACCTTGATATGCTTATGCCCTTTCTAAATCAAATGGATCTACGGTATTTTTACGTTGAAAAATTTATCACTTATGATAATACTGACTTTAGAGTCGATATTGTTGATGGTAAATTTGTAGCATGTTATGGAAGAAAAGCCAGCGGTACTGATTGGCGAACCAACATCACTGCAGGGGGAAGTGTCTTTATGAGAGAAGCAAATCAAGAAATTATTGATATTGCTATCAATGCATGTAAAGCCTGTGGTGTTGATATTGGTGGAGTTGATATCATCTATGATTTAGAAAAAGAGGAATACGTTGTACTTGAAGTTAATGGTATTCCAGCATTTGCAACTCCAGAACAAGAGAAGCAAGGTTTAAACTTTAACAACAAAAAAATAGATTTAATTGTTGATCTGATTGATCGAAAAACCAAAAAAAATAAATAAATTTAAAAGGAAAATAATATGGGACTTAAAAACAAACAATTACCAAAACTAGGATTTTTATATCTTGATCATGTACTACGATTCTTTGATCATTCAAACTTTAAAGGTTGGCCAAACAAAATTGAAACGGTTACTTACCACTGGGGAAAAGATAAAGACAGATTTGTAAAAGAGGTAAAACGAAAAAAGATTGATGTACTGATTGGAAACATTCCAGCAACGGCATATGAAACATTTAGACAAATTGCACGAGAACTTCCAAATGTACGATTTATACCATCAATGGATACGCAGTTTTCAAATAAATCAAAAGAAAATGTAACACGATTTGCATGGAAGTATGACCTGCCAATTCCAAAAACTTACGTGTATTACAAACGGGACAATGCGGATAAATTTTTGAAAAAATGTGAGTATCCAAAGATTATCAAAAAATCTTATGGACCATCAAATTATGGTGGGTACTTTGTGCACAAAGTTGATAATTATAAAGAAGCTAAAGAGTTGTACGCTCAAAAAAAATACCACCCAATGTATTTCCAAGATTTTGTTCCAATGGAAGCAGATATCCGAGTGATGTTAATTGGTCATAAGCCTGTGTGTGCATTTTGGCGAAGAGCTCCTGAGGGAGAATGGTTAACCAATACTTCTCAGGGTGGAAGCATGGACTACATGGATGTTCCAAAAAATGTACTTGATTTGGCAGTTAAAACGTCAAAGGCGGCAAAAGCTGAATACTGGGCTTGTGATATCGCTTACGGAAAAGATGGAAAAGTTAGAATCTTAGAATGCGCTACAGCATTTGCAGCCTTTCCATATATTCGAGACTGGATTGGTCAATACATCATGTGGAGTTTGAGTGAAGGTCGATTTAAAAAACCACACATGCCAATGTTCAACTGGGAAGAGTTAGGAAAAATTGATACCTCTTTACTGCGAACCATGAGACACATTGCTTTTGGTCAATTTAACCCAAGTTACGATGGTGCATTCTTTGGAAAAAAGAAAAAACTCTACGGAAAAAAGAAAGTTTATCTGCATGATTTAGACTCTCAATACAAAGTTTACGATGTGGCAGACAGACTTTATGAGGAGTGGCCAAGTGAAAAATGGAATTATCAAGATAAGCTGGCATTAAAAAATCTAAAATCGATGAAAGTTAAAGATGCTACAGATATTAATAACGCAAGCGTAAGTGTTGATGAAGCACAAGAGTCTGCTAATAATGATATCTCAAAAGAGGAGTTGGCTGAAATCCTTAAAATTGCTGATGGTGTAGGAGATAAAAAAGTCAAAAAAATCTATAAAGCTTTTACAAAAAATGAAACCATCGAGATTTTGGACAATCAACCCGATCTACTCATTAACATAAAAGGGATCACCGCAAAAATTGTTGCTAGTATCTCAGGTGTTTGGGAAAAATACAGAAAGTCTAATGCTTAATGAAACAACAGTATAAATCATACGATCAAACTGTAGAATTTTTAAAAAATTGCGTTAAAAATCACCCAAGTCTTATCACCATAGAATCTATTGGTAAAACTTGGGAAGATCGAGACATCATGCTTGCAAAAATATCTTTAAATGTTGAGAATGCTGACCTAAAGCCTGCTTTACTTATGACAGGAACTGTTCATGCACGTGAATGGATTGGCAATGAGTTAGCCGTTGATTTTATAGATCATCTACTTAATAACTACAGTAAAAATCCAAAAATATTAAAAACGTTAACTAAAAATACTCTTTATATTGTTCCCTGTCTTAATCCTGATGGATTTGAATACAGTCGAACACATTTCTCATTTTGGAGAAAAAATCGAAGAAATAATGGTGATGGTACATTTGGAGTTGATTTAAATCGAAATTTTTCAATAGGATATTCTAAATCAACC
>JAYEFX010000029.1:0-3579 GCA_034658775.1 Campylobacterota bacterium | reverse complement strand
GTTGAAGAAGCACAAACTGGAAACCTAATTGTTGGTGGAGGATATGGAAGCTATGATGGGATGATGCTTAATGCATCCGTAAATGATCGAAATATTTTTGGTAGTGGTTTAAATCTTGGAGTATCTGTAGATTGGTCAAAAAGAAAACAAAACTTCTCTGTGTCATTGGCCAATCCTGCAATTAATGACAGTGAATACAGTGGAACCATTGCGGCATACAATCAAAAACAAGAGATTGATTATACTGATTATGATTTGGAAAAACAAACAATGGGTATGTCTGTTGGTATGGGAAAAGCACTTACTCGACATGCACGATACGGAGCAACCTATAAACTTGAAAGTATTGAAGAGAGTTATGTTGAATTAGCTGCTGGAGTAACTAAAACAAATACAGATTACATACACAGTTCAATCACACCCTACATCTCTTTTAATAATACAGATAGCTATACCTTACCGCGTAAAGGTATAATGGCGAATACCTCTTTAGAGTTTGCTGGTGTTGGAGGAGATACTAAATATTTAAAAAGTTCAAGCTCATTTAAATATTTCTATGGACTTGAAGATCTAACTGATTATGATTGGATTTTTAGATATAAAGCAAACCTAAATGCTATTCAAGATAAAGGGTATTTACCAGAGGGAAGTAGTTTGTACATGGGTGGACCAAAATCACTTAGAGGGTATAAATCGTACTCATTTGGTCCAGAAGATGGTGAAACTCCGTATACACGATCATTTACAAATGCCATTGAACTTAGTTTCCCACTTATTGAATCCGCTAAAATGCGTTGGGCAATTTTTTATGATTATGGGATGATTGGAGAGAAAAGTTTTTCTGAAATCAAGCGTTCAGGTGCGGGAGCTCTCATCTCTTGGCAATCACCTGTTGGACCACTGCAGTTTATCTTTTCTGAAGCTCTTAATGATGAAGTGGGTGATGAAACATCAAGCTTTGAATTTAACTTAGGTGGAAAATTCTAGCATGAGTATTGATGTGTCAAAGCGTCTTAGTAACAAAGAGGCTTTAGATCTTATTCAAAATGCATCATTGATAGAGTTAGGCAACTTAGCCTCTCAAAAAAAAGCAATGATGCACCCTAAAAAAACAACCACGTTTATTGTTGATCGAAACATCAACTACACCAATGTTTGTTGGGTAGATTGCAAATTTTGTGCCTTTTATCGACACGGTAAAGATGATGATGCCTATATCTTAACGCATGAACAAATTGATCAAAAAATAGAGGAACTCCTTGCTATTGGAGGAACACAAATCTTATTTCAAGGGGGTGTTCACCCAAAGCTTAAAATTGAGTGGTATGAAAATTTAGTTGAGCACATTGCCACTAAATACCCTCAAGTTACTATTCATGGGTTTTCAGCGATTGAGATCGATTATATTGCAAAAATATCAAAACTGAGCTACACTCAAGTTCTTCAACGTCTAAAAGACAAAGGGCTAAGCTCCATTCCTGGAGCTGGTGCTGAGATTCTTAGTGATCGAGTGCGCGATATCATTGCACCTAAAAAACTTGATGCTTCTAAATGGATTGAGATGCATAGACAAGCGCATAAGATCAATATCAAGTCAACAGCAACCATGATGTTTGGTACGGTTGAAACCGATGAAGAGATTATCGAACATTGGGAGATGGTAAGAGATCTGCAAGATGAAACTGCTGGGTTTAGAGCATTTATACTGTGGAGCTTCCAATCGGGAAACACGAAACTTATTGAAGAAATTCCCGATATTCAACCCCAATCATCCAATCGATATTTACGACTTTTAGCCGTGGCTAGACTCTATTTGGATAATGTTCCAAATATTCAAAGTTCCTGGGTAACTCAAGGCAGTTACATAGGTCAACTTGCTCTAAAATTTGGGGCAAACGACTTAGGCAGCACCATGATGGAAGAAAATGTAGTTGCAGCCGCAGGAGCAACAAACTGCATGAATCAAAATGAGATGATCTCATTAATTAAAGATGTTGGGGAAAATCCAGCAAAACGAAATACTGCATATGAAATTTTAGAAAGATTTTAATGTTTAAATTTTTATTAACTCTATTTACAATACAAGGACTTTTAGTGAGTGCGACAATCAAGCATATTACAATTAACAATCAAGAAATACCAGTAATCTTTGAAAAACAAACGGCATTACCAACATTTAATTTACAATTTGTTTTTCAAAACAGTGGATACATACAAGATGGTGGCAAAAGTGGGCTTTGCAGCCTAAGTTCAGCTTTACTCAATGAGGGAACCAAAAAATTAGGTTCCATCGGCTTTGCTAACAAACTGGAATCTAAAGCGATCTCATTAAGTGTAGCGCATGGCTTTGAAACTTTTGTGATTGAGCTGTCAAGTTTAACCAATCAATATGACAGTTCACTAAAACTTCTTAATCAACTTTTAGACAATCCAAACTACACACAAGATACTCTAGATAAAATCAAAACAAAAGCAATTGGAAGTTTAAAACGAAAAGAAAATGATTTTGATTACACTGCACAAAATCAACTTAAAACATTACTGTTTGAAGGCACTCCTTTACAAAACTCCTCAAAAGGAACGATTGAAACTCTGCAGGAGATTAAATTAAAAGATATTGAAAAATTTATTCAAACGAATCTTACACTGAATAATCTTATTGTAGTTGTCGGTGGTGATGTCACTTTTAAAGAGATAAAACAGGATATTAAAAAAATTATTCAAACTCTTCCTCAAGGGGAGAAAAAACAACTTCTTAGTATTAACGCTTCTAATCAATCAAAGGATAAGGTACTCTTAAGACAGACACAACAAGCCTACATCTATTTTGGCTCACCTTTTGACATTAACGCACATCATAAAAATGTACATTTAGCTAAAGTGGCTTCATTTATTTTAGGTGGGAGTGGTTTTGGTAGTCGGCTTATGGAAGAGATTCGAGTTAAACGAGGATTGGCGTATTCTGCATATGGATCTGTGCACATTAACAAATCCCATTCTTATTTTAGTGGCTACTTGCAAACCAAACTTGAAAGTGCTAAAGAAGCACAAGAGATTGTTAAAAAAGAGATTAAAAAATTTGTACAAAAAGGTGTCACACAAGATGAGTTACTAGCTGCCAAGAAGTTTTTAAGTGGTAGTGAACCACTTCGTACAGAAACCTTAAGCCAGCGTCAAAATAGAGCTTTTCATCTCTATTATAAAGGTTTGCCGTTAGACTATCCAAAAACAGAATTGAAAAAAATTGAACAGATCACTGTAAAAGAGCTCAATGCTTTTATAAAAAAACATGATGAGATCAATCAATTGTCCTTTTCAATAGTAAAGAAATAACGTGTTACGATTTGCACCCAGTCCAACAGGAGATATGCACATAGGGAACTTGCGTATTGCATTACTCAACTACATCATTGCAAAACAACTTAATGAACCATTGATTGTACGAATTGAAGATACCGATAAACAACGCAACATAGAGGGCAAAGATAAAGAGATTTTAGAACTGCTTAATCTATTTAGCATTGATCACATGCCTGCAATTTATCAAAGTGAGAATATTAAGCAACACCACAAAATGGC
>JAYEFX010000028.1:0-3587 GCA_034658775.1 Campylobacterota bacterium | reverse complement strand
ATGATATACACACTAAGTAACGCTGTAAATTCTGCGATGTAAATCTTTCGTGCAAACAATTTAAATGCATATTGACCTTCTATATCTTCAGAAGTGATCACACGCATCTTTTTGTATCGCTTAATCTCCAATACCATTACTAAAATTGAGCATACAATCATCAAAATCACTGTATTGCTCATATCGTGTACATACGCTGAAACTATTGCCCCAGTATACGCAACCGTTGCATTTATACCGTGAAACAATGGTGTCATAAATCGCAGTCGTTTTGCCAAAGCAATAAAATCACTTGCAAACAATGTTGAAATAAAGTTAAAAACTATAATTGCCAATAAACAATATATCATCACAATATGTGTGGCAATCGCATCACTCATCAATTCCATAAATACCCTTGTTAGAATTTTTTTGCTATTATATCAAAACAATTATAATATTAGGAATAGATATGGCAGTTAGTGTATATGAAGCACTTGAACGTATAAAACTACACACTCAAAAAATAGGTTTTGAGATTGTTCCTTTGGAAAACTCACTCAAACGAATCTGTGCCCAAAAAATTATTGCAACCCATTCTCTTCCACGCTTTAATAACTCTGCAATGGATGGATATGGGGTAAAACTTGATGATGCAATGCAAACTGTTCAGGTTATAAGTACCGTGTTAGCAGGGGATAAACATGAGCCTCAAATTACGCAGGGTCAATGTGTGAAAATAATGACAGGAGCGCGTGTGCCCTCTAGTGTTGAAGCGATAATTCCACAAGAAGATGTAAAAACCGTAAACAATACGAGCATCACTTTACCCAATACAATCCAAGCTCAAAGTCATGTACGGTTTATTGGAGAAGATATTCAAAATGGGGAGATTGTTGCTAATATTGGTGATGAGATAAACTTTGCTACCATTACAAGTTTAGCATCTCAAGGCATTACGCATGTCAAAATTTTCAAGCGTCCAAAAGTGGTTGTTTTTGCTAGTGGTGAGGAATTAAAACTTCACTATGAAAATGTCAAAGAGTATCAAATTTATAATTCCAACACCCCCACACTCATTGCTCGTACTCAAGAATTAGGGTGCGATACTACGTTTATAGGTGGCGCAAAAGATTCTTTAGAATCGATACAAGAATATATAAACAATGCACTTGATGCAGATTTAATTATTACAAGTGGTGGTGTCAGTGTTGGAGAAGCTGATTTTACCAAAGAAGCATTTGGAAATATGGGCATGGAAATATTGTTTGATGGAATAATCATTAAACCGGGGAAACCTACTGTGTTTGGGAAAATTAACTCTACGTATGTGCTCAATCTTCCAGGAAATCCACTTGCCAGTGCATTAATTTTTGAATTGTTTGGAAAAATCATCATTCAACACCTAAGTGGAAGTAAAGATCTGCACCACAATACTATTCATGCAAAACTTAATGATAATTTTAACAATAAAAAAGGTCGCCTTACCCTAATACCAGGGACCTATGATGGAGAGTATTTTACCCCTTCACAAAAAAGAAGCCCAGGAATGGTAAATATTTTAAATCATTGCAACAGCTTAATTGTTTTAAATGAACAGGTTGCTCATCTTGAGAAAAATGCGGCGGTGAAAGTATTGCCTGTTAATTGGAAATTTTTAACATCCATTGAAAAAGGATTTGAGACATTATGCTAAGCGTATGCATTTTAAGTGGTGGGATGGATTCCACCCTAGCCTCCTACTTAGCTAAACATAATGGCGATGAAATTATTGCGGTTCATTTTAACTATGGACAACGAACTCAAGATAGAGAATTGCAAGCATTTAGAGATATCTGTACGGCACTTAATGTAAAAAACAACTATGAGATAGATATCCCATTTTTTGCTCAAATTGGTGCATCAGCACTAACGGATTGCAACATAGATGTTCCTGTTGATGGAGTTAAACCGGGTGTTCCCATTACGTATGTACCTTTTCGAAACGGTATTTTTCTAAGTATCGCTACGGCCATTGCTGAAAAAGAGGGTGCTACTTCACTGTACATTGGGGTGGTTGAAGAGGACAGCAGTGGTTATCCCGATTGCAGTGATACGTTTATTGATAAAATGACGCATGCTATTAATGAAGGGACCAAAGAGGAAACAAAACTTCAAATTCTCACGCCACTAGTGCACATGAGTAAAAAACAAATTGTACAAAAAGCAATTGAGATTGATGTTCCTTTACAGCTTACGTGGAGTTGTTATCAAAGTTCACATAAAGCATGTGGTATTTGCGACAGTTGTCGGTTGCGTCTTGAAGGGTTTAAGCAAGCGGGTCAAACTGACCCTATTGCCTACAAATAACCTATTTACTAGGATTTAATTTATGTCGTGTCATCTCTTCAGGATGATGTACTTTTGTATCAATATTTACAAAATGTTTTGAGTGTGTTTCCAGATAGTTCCAAAACTGTTGTTTCGCTTCATCACGAACATCAAGCTTTTCAATCACCTCTTGAAAACATCCAAGCCACTCTACACGTGCTTTCTCAGGAATTGAAAAAGGTTCATGCATTTTAACTTGATCAACATGTCCCATTAGTTTTGAATAATCTTTAGGACCTCCAGCAATCTCAACAAAATATTTAGTATTGTGATCAATCACTTTTCGTAAAGCACTTTCTTCTTGTGGAAAAAAGTTTGCAATATCACTCTCAATCAATACATAATAGAAGCTTTCCATCATTGCTCTAAATCCATCCACTGTAAGTTCTTCTAAAAACATTGTGGGTCGTACGAAATCTGGACGTTCTCCAAATACTGTTTTGGTTATTGTATAATCTACCATCTCTATCTCTTTTCATATGAATTTTTTGTATTGTATCCAAAATCTCTTTATAAGCAAAAATCTAATACACTTCAACATTAAAAATAGGGTATAATTACGTATGAAATGGGAAATATCTAAACAGTTTGATTTTTGTTATGGGCACCGTGTTTGGTCACAAACTTTGAATAAAGAACTTGCACTTGATGCGTGTTTAATGTGCCGCCACCTGCACGGTCATCAAGGAAAAATTATTGTTCATCTTCAAAGTAATACTTTAAATAATGGCATGGTAACCGACTTCAAGCACCTAAATTGGTTTAAACAATTTTTAGATGATACCCTTGATCATAAGTTTATCATCGATATTCATGATCCTTTATACGACACAATGTTACCACACTACAACAAATCAGATCTCAATCGTATGCCCCAAGGTTATTATGTTCCTGATTTAACTTTGATAAAAAATGAACCCGATCATATTATGGAGCTTTATTCAGGTTATGTAATCGTTGATTTTGTACCCACAAGCGAAAACCTCTCTGCATGGCTACTCACCATTGTTCAAGATAAAATGCTTCCTTTAGGTATTGAGGTATCTAAAGTAGAATATTACGAGACCCCAAAAAGTAAAAGTGTGGTATACAGCACCTAAGTAAACTTCCTTTAACTAAAGAGTTTACTGAACTTTTAAGGATTTATTAAAATAATACAAGCTATAATAATTGTACTTAACGACTAGATGTAAATCAGTCCTTTGCGTTAAGCTCTAATCGGTCATATTGCATGTAGG
>JAYEFX010000027.1:0-3589 GCA_034658775.1 Campylobacterota bacterium | reverse complement strand
TAAAATTATGTTAATGTTAATAATGGTGAGTGGATCAATGTTTGCAGGAGTGATTAACATTGCTGTTGCTGCAAATGTGAGTTATGCCATAGAGGATCTAAAAAAAGAGTTTCATAAACTGCATCCAGATACAAAAGTACGTATTACTTTAGGTGGAAGTGGTAAATTAACGGCACAAATAAAAAATGGCGCTCCTTATGATCTGTTTATGTCCGCTAACATGAAATACCCTAGAGCCTTGTATGAAAGTGGGGATGCTTTAACTTTACCCTATATTTATGCTCAAGGAAGTTTAGCGTATCTTAGTCACACACAACGTGATTTTACGCAAGGTATAAATATCGTCAAAAATACTGAGATAAAAAAAATTGCTGTGGCTAATCCTAAAACGGCACCGTATGGTTTGGCAACACAAGAGGCATTGCAAAATGCACATATCTATAAAGATGCAGTAAAAAAGTTTGTGTACGCTGAATCGATATCCCAAACAGTATCGTATACAGTAATAGCAGCAGATATTGGATTTATTGCAAAATCATCATTGTACAGCCCTAAAATGGCACATTTTAAAGAAGGGATACATTGGGCAGATGTGGACAGTGATTTGTACACACCTATTAATCAAGGTATGGTGATATTAAGACGCGCCAAAGGAGATAATGAGGTGAAAGATTTTTATGATTTTATTGTTGGGTCTAAAGCAAAAAAGATATTTAAAGAGTTTGGATATTTGGTTCCATGAGTTATCTTAAAGCAAAAGTTACAGGTATTCATAATCATGAAAACCTGAATATTGTACATTTTGACTTCAATGGTACCTCTCTTGCGATGATGAGTTTGGATCTGTGCTTGGATATTAAAATCAACTCTTTTGTTAAGCTTGCTGCAAAACCTTCCCATGTAGCAATTGCTAAGAGTTTTGATGGGCAGATAAGCTATTCAAATCAACTCAGCTGTACTGTTGAAGATATTGAAAATGGGAAACTTTTAAGTGTGCTAAAGCTCAAATTGGATGAAGATGCATATTTACACAGTATCATAACTCTAAACTCTTCTAAAAAAATGGATTTAAAAGTAGGAGATGAGATAACTGCTTTTATAAAAGCGAGTGAATTATCAATTGTGGAGGTATTGCAGTGATGGATTTTCTTTTGAATTTGGAGTTTACGCCGTTTTTATTGTCTTTTAAGTTAGCGGCTATCACAACGGTGATTTTATTTTGCATCAGTTTGCCTTTAGCATGGTTTTTATCTCAAACAAAATCTAGATCAAAGCCTATATTAGAAGCGATCACTGCTTTGCCCATTGTTTTACCTCCTTCGGTATTGGGTTTTTATATATTGGTTGCATTGTCCCATAATTCACCTATTGGAAGCTTTTTTGAAGAGGTGTTTGATGTGAAATTGGTATTTAATTTTACATCTTTGGTGATTGCAAGTTGTTTTTACTCTTTGCCTTTTATGGTGCAACCTTTGCAAAGTGGATTTGAATCTCTGAATAAAAATATGCTTGAAGCTTCTTATGTAGCTGGAAAAAGTAAGTTTGAAACAATTATACGCGTTGCATTACCCAATATCAAACCCGCAATAATGACCGCCATAATCATAACTTTTGCACATACTGTAGGAGAGTTTGGGGTTGTATTGATGGTTGGAGGAAGCATACCTGGGGAAACAAAAGTTGCTTCGGTGGCTATTTATGAAATGGTTGAGATTATGGACTATACGCTGGCGCATGTTTACAGTGCTATTATGGTGATTATAAGTTTTGTTGTACTTTTAGCGGTGTATACATTTAATCGTAAACAGATGATTAAAGTAGGAAAATTTTAAGATGATTAATATTGATGTGAATAAAAAGCTGCACGGTAGTAAAGCGCAGATGTATCTGGATGTCACTCTTGACATACATGAGGGTGATTTTGTAGCGTTAACGGGTCAAAGTGGTAGCGGTAAGACTACGTTACTTAGAATTTTAGCTGGACTTGAAATAGCAAATGGAATGGTAAAAGTTTCTGATGAATTGTGGCAAGGAGATTCTTTTTCACTCGCAACGCAAAAAAGAAAAATTGGCTTTGTCTTTCAAGATTATGCACTTTTTCCTAATATGAGTGTTGAAGAAAATTTGTTATTTGTACACCATGACAAAAAACTTGCAAATAAGCTTTTAGAGATGACAGAATTATCTGAACTAAGACATAGATTGCCAAGCAGTTTAAGTGGTGGTCAAAAGCAGCGTGTAAGTTTGTGCCGTTCGATGATGAACCGTCCTAAACTTCTTTTGATGGATGAGCCTCTATCTGCGTTGGATCCTTATATGCGTACAAAACTTCAAAATGAGATTTTAGCATTGCATCATGAATTTAATACGACAACCATCATGGTGAGCCATGATCCTAGTGAAATATACCGTTTGGCAAATAGGGTTTTAGTACTTGATCAAGGAAAAATCACTCAAGATGGTACACCTAAAGATGTATTGCTCAAGACTTCTGGAAGTCAGAAGTTTTCTTTTGAAGGGGAACTTTTAGAGATCAAAAAAATTGATGTGATTTATATTGCAATTATTGCTATTGGACAACAATTGGTTGAAGTAGTGGTGAGTAGTGATGAGATTAAAGCGTTGGAAATTGGACAAAAAATTCGAGTGGGAACAAAAGCTTTTTCCCCACTATTGAGTGTATAATTAGTCGTACACCGAATCCATATCAAGATCATCAACTTCAATGTGTGGAACACTGGATAAAGAATCAGGATTGACTTGGGAACCTTTAAAGTCATAATTTTCAGCAGAATAAAAAGTTTGTTCTTTGGCATACTTTTTTTCTTTTTCCATCTCGATGATAATTTGTTTTTTAATTCGATCCTCTTTTTTGTCATCAACAGTATTTGAAGCAAATAAAAGTGAACTTAATGCTAGTGTTAAAAGTAAATTTTTTTTCATGTTATCTCCTGTATCAATCTCTAATAAGCATTATATCTTAATAATTACAGTTTATACTTAATATATAGATTAGTTATGTTATTTTATGAATTTGATATTGAACAAGAAAGATTGATATTATGTTCAATAAAGTTTGATATTGAGGTAAAATAATATGACTCTTGAATTTATGGCAGAAAATCCAAATGATATATTTAGAATAATTATGCCATTAAATTTACAAATTGATTTTGAAGATTATGCTAATAGTCATTTTAATGTTATAGTTAAAAATGAAACTAAAAATGAAACATTTTTAGTTGAGATGTCACCTGAACTATTATTTACACATTATTCTGCAGAAACTTATTGGATAGATGGTACGAGAGATAAAACTGGAATGACCCCAATATCATAGACACTATTTCATTCAGTTAATACCTAAATCTTTTTAACATTTTCATTGTATCTTTTTTCAAATTCATTTGCACTTAATCTGCTGATTATGTCATCTTTTAATTCTATTATTGTGTTATTTGTCATGGTTATTATTATACCTAAAAATCCAAAGGACTTTTTATATCATTTTTATTTAGTTCTTGAACAACATGAGTATATATCATGGTTGTTTCAATAGATTTATGACCTAGCAACTCCTGTATGCTCC
>JAYEFX010000026.1:0-3620 GCA_034658775.1 Campylobacterota bacterium | reverse complement strand
CAATTATCTGAAAAATTCTCTTACGTCAAAACATTTTTAGTTGCAGTCGAAGGGTTTGAAAAAAAAGACTTAGAAAAACTCAATACCATAAAAAAAGAGCTCATTGCACATGATGAAATTGTTGTAAACAATAATCTAAATAACAAAATATTTCAAAAATACAAACAAACCTATCAATACTACCTCAATGAACTCAATGCCCAAAACAGTAGCGATATTGATGTTCATAAGAAACTCACCAACATCTACAATCAAATGATTGCTTCACCTTTTTATTTTAATCTTAATCGCGATGATCCTTTGAGTTTGGTTAAAAAACTGCAAAGTTCAACACTAAAATTAAAAAATGGTAATCTGGTTTTAGGCGAGTATGGATATCTAGCCGTATTTAAAATCCAATCTAAAACAGATGAAAAATCGCGTATAAAGATTTATACAAAGATCCATCAAGTGCTTGATAAATACGACAATATCGATTCATTTTCTCCCATCTTTTATTACGTAGAAAATTCTAAAAAGATTCAAGATGATGCTTCTTTTTTGATCATGCTTTCGATGTTTGTATTAAGTATCTTGTATTTGGTGATATTAAAAAATATATATCTGTTTGTCAATATTGCCGCCACACTTATCTCAGCAGTTATTCTAGGACAAATTGTAGTTACCTATTTTTTTCCAAATACCTCTATCATCGCTTTAGTATTTAGTACGGCTACGACTTCAGTGTCCATTGACTATATGTTTCATCATTATTTGCACAACTATTACAATAAAAAATTGGGTTTTAACAAATCTGTATTTTATGGATTTCTAACGACAATATCTGCTTTTACCTTAATCTCAATGATTGATTTTCCCTTGATTAAACAGATATCGATATTTTCCATTGTTTCATTAAGTGTTGCGTACGTGCATTTTGCATTTATCTATCCCCATTTGCAAATTCGTCACGTAGAGCCTTATTCACGCGAAAAATATAAAAGTATTTTTTCCCTTAGTGCTTCAAAAATCATGATTATCTCAAGTTTTATTTTACTGTTTTCCTATGTTTCCATTCAATTTGATTTTAATATTAGAAATCTTGATTATCAAAACAAACCCCTACAAGCATCTGAAAAATTTTTCAAAAAGAATTTAAATCAAGAGCACAATGCAGCCATTATCTATCAAGCCAATACTTTGGATGAGATTATTGCTCATGCTCAAAGCATTAAAAAAATAGATCCCCTAGGAACCATTCCTCTGTCCTCACTGTTATCCAAAGAGATGTTTCTTCAAAAAAAATCTCGTATAGAATCTTTTGATTTTAAAAATTTAAAACACAATATAAACACGGATGCTACAAAGATTGGATTTAAAAAGGGGTATTTTAAAAATGCTTATTCAGATGCTTTATTGTACCCCAACTATCCAACCTATACCCTAAAAATGATTAATGATCTTGGGTTTAACGTTGTGTATCATGAAAACCAATACGTTACATCTGCATTGATCAATCTTGAAAAACTCGATGAAGTTCTAGCCCTTCGCTTTGTCAAAACTGCCCAATCTAAAGTTCTTTTTAGTAACTCTTTAAAAAAAGTTTATGATGAGTTACTGTTGTACGGAGGATTGACCTTACTTTTGATTTTGGCTATTTTACTTTTAGTTACGCGTAAAAAATTCTTTTATGCTTTAAGTTATATCTTTTTTCCTGTAGCAATGATCTTGTATTATGGATGTTTTGTGCCTTTAAATATTTTGCACATCTTTATGCTTTTTGTGGTCTTAGCCATTGGGATTGATTATGGTATTTACATGACTGAATCAAGTTTATCACACAATACAACTCTGGCAATTATCTATTCACTGATCAGTACTTTTGCTGGTTTTGGGGTACTGATTTTAAGTGATATTCACTCTTTATTTTCCATTGGAATAACCGCAACTATTGGAATATTGGGCATTTTATTTTTATTACTCTTTCAAAAAAGAAAGTCCTTGGTATCATAACATGAAACACCTATTTCAATTTATTTTATTCACCATGCTAGCACTGTTGTATTCTGGATGTACGCACATGATCATCAATGATTTTGAACCCACACAAAAAATATCCACACAACAAGAACTGAAAAAAAATATTGATCATTTTGCACTACCACTTTTGCAAAACAACATAAACGTTGGTTTAGTGGTATCAACATTTAATCATAATCAAACCAATACCTTTAGCTATGGATATAAAAACATAGAGAAAAAACTTCCCATGCAAAAAGACACTATCTTTGCTTTGGGTTCAGTAGGAAAAACACTTGTTCTGTCTCTACTTCTTGTTTTAGAAGATAAAGGTTTGATTGATTATGATGAAACCATTGGTGATATTTTTCCATCTACGTTAAGCTATGCAGATGATAAAGTTAAAAATATAACCCTAAAGCAACTTGCCTTGCATAACTCTGGACTGCCTAGAGAACCTTACAATCATGACAGCTTATTTGCCATGATCAAATATTTTTTTACAGGAGACAATATCTATGGACACATAGATACTGCGTACACGTATGATTATTTATCGCAGCATATCTTAGAACCCATTAGAGATGATCAAGCCTTGTACTCTAATCTAGGTATGGGGATCCTGTCATATGCTATTTCATTGAAAATGAATATGTCACTGGAAGACCTACTTCAAAAACATATTCTCAAGCCTTTAAACATGAACGATACCGTTATCACTTTTACCGCTGAACAGCAAAAAAAATTAGCCACAGGATATGTGGGGGAATTTCCTTTATTTATGCGACGCAACACTGTCTTAGAAAATTGGAAATTTTCTGCCATGATGGAAGGTACGGGTTCGATCTACTCTACTGCACCGGATTTAGTCAAACTTCTTAAAGCACATTTGGGTGTTTCAAACACCTCATTGGATACAATATTTAAAAAAGGATATCCACTTCTTACGCACAATGAAGAGTTGTCCTGCACTTTAAGTTGGCAAGTACAACAGATCAAAAAATACAATACCAATATCTACTACAAATACGGAGTAATTGCTGGATTTTCAGCCTACATGGGTATGCATCTTCCTACTAAAACGGCTATTGTAGTTTTAAAAAACAATTTTAATTGGGATGAGACAATTGGGCATAATATGTTGTTGCGAATGGCTTTAGGAAAGCAGTAGTTTTTTTCCTAATGATTGAATAAGTCCAAATTTGTTGTTTTTACTTATTTGCAAATATCTACTTAAAACTTCTAATCCTTCACCTTCTGGTAAAAGGTGGAGTGGTATCTTAAATTATTACTTGATGAAATATGTGAATTGATTAAAAAAGGCAATAGAATAACAGTCCTAGAGTTAGCGAATAAACTAAATGTCTCAAATAAAACTATAAAAAGTGATATTTTAAAATTAAAGGAATAGAATATAAATTAATTTATTCTTATTTGAGATTAATATTTTTTAAAGATTGACATTTCAAATATATTGTTATATAATAACACTATTAAAACTAAGTGAAGTGAAAATATGGGATTTCATACACCTACAGCTCTAGAAGTAGAACACAGCTAAAGCCCACGATGAAAGAACCCCTTGCTAGGGATAGCTTGATAAGGGAGAAGAGATGCAGGGT
>JAYEFX010000025.1:0-3628 GCA_034658775.1 Campylobacterota bacterium | reverse complement strand
GTGGGATAGGAGCTTATGCTGGCGATGAAGAATCATACACTACTTTTGCTGCATTGTTTGATCCAATAATTGAACAATACCATGATTTTTCCAAAACTGATAAACATCAAAGCAATCTAAATCCTGAGGATTTAGATGCTCCAAATCCAGACCCCCAAAATAAATACATCGTTTCAACACGTATTCGTGTAGGTAGAAATTTAAAGAATTTACCTTTGGGACCAAAGATCTCCAATGCCCAACGTAATGACGTAGAAAAAATTGTTTCTGAAGCACTCGCATCATTAGAAGGTGACCTAGCAGGAACGTATTACCCTTTAAATGGCATGAATGAGGAGGATCGACAATCGTTGGTTGAAGATCACTTTTTATTTAAAGCAGGTGATCGATTTTTAGAAACCGCAGGCTTAAATAGAAACTGGCCAATGGGAAGAGGTATTTATCATAATGATGATAAAACTTTTCTAGTATGGGTTAATGAAGAGGATGAACTGCGTATCATCTCCATGCAAAAAGGTGGTGATATAAAAGAGGTATTTACCCGCTTGACCTTAGCTATTGCTCAATTGGAAACAAAAATGACCTTTGCATTTAATGAGCATTTGGGTTACATCACCTCATGTCCTACAAATCTAGGAACAGCAATGAGAGCAAGCGTACACATAGCTCTTCCAAAACTATCAAGTGATATGGATGCTTTTAAAGCCATTGCAGATCAGTATCATCTTCAAATTCGAGGGATTCATGGGGAACACTCACAAAGTGTTGGTGGGGTTTATGATATATCCAATAAACGCCGATTGGGTGTGAGCGAAGTACAATGTGTACAAGATATGTGTGAAGGGGTAGCTGCACTTATAGCTGAAGAAGAAAAACTTTAAAATAAAAGCCTTATATTAGCATTTTATCACTATACTTTTATAAAAAATAGTAATAATTAAATATATTTTAATGACAAAAAAATTACAACATTACTATTGATATGCTTGGTAATTTTAAACACATACTTAAAGAAAACGACCCATTAGAGAAAGTTACAATGAACACTTTTTAGTGTGTCATGTTCTTAGGTCTAATGAATTATTTGCTCAATCAATACAGTTGCGTACGAACCTTTGGGTAAAAAGAAATTTAACTCCATATGATTTTGCTCCTCTTTGTATTGACTTTCCATTTCCGTTGGAAAAATCCAGGCATATCGTCTGCTTCCATCAGCAACTTTTATCACCTCATCAAAAGATTCCTCTATCGTTCGTGCAACATCTTGAGCAATTTTGGGTTTTTTCCCTGCAAGCAATCCTGTTGGCACCCTATCAAACAAAGTAAATTTTTCTGCTTCACTGTCAATATCTTCGGCATAAAAGATTTTTCCATATGGATAGTGCCCCATAACATCTCCAGGCAACACTTTAAAAGGGTGTGTTTGCGCTTTGAGTTGTTTAACCAGCTCAGGTTCTAATCCCAATTGTTGTGCAATTTGTTTTGCCTCAAATGATTCAATAAGTTTACTTATCTCAATTCTTTTTGACAACCAATGATTAAAAAGATGACTTTGATACGCAGAGATAAACATTTTATTTAGTTTTTTATTGCGCTCTTTACGTTTACCTTGAGCAATTTCTCTACCTTTGATGTAATTATCACCCTCAATACCAAAACGTTGAAATCCGAAATAGTTTGGTATTCCATGCGTAACAATCTTTCCTAGAACCTCTTCTATTTTTCGTGCATTAACCGGACTTACATGCTTAAGACGTATAAAAAACTTATTGCCTTTGAGGTGCCCTATTCGTATCTTATTATTGTGATACGTTGTTTCTAAAATTTTTATGTTTTTATGTTCAAAAGTTTTGAGTTTTTCTTCAAATTTTTTAGGCATTGAAAGATATTGGATGGTCATGGCATTTTTATCTTTAAGTCCTGCGTATCCAATATCTCTACTTTTGCATCCTACAAAATCACTTAAAATATGCAATGCATCCCATGTCGCTAAATCTTTTTTACGCAATTTTACAATTAAGTGTTCACCTTCACCACTAAATTCATACAGCGGTACTTCAGTTACCACAAAATCATCTTTTGATTGCTTAAAATACACATCCATTGAACTGTGGTTTAAAAAGTACTGTAAGGGTTGTTTGTCTAAAAGTGGTGTTTCGTGCATCGGCATTGATATTTTCCTTTTTTGGCTTTGGCAAAGATATTGAGTTTTACTTTATATTTTCCAGCTATTTTTTGAATTTTGTTTTGATATTTTGGATTAAACGTAAAAAGAATTTCATATTCTTCTCCACTGCATCCTATGTTTGTTTTGATTGGTTTTACAAAATCAAATCCAATTTTATTGGCTTTGCTTAATCGTTCCAACTCAAAAAACAGTCCATCTGAAATATCTAATGCACTGTTAATATAAGGAGCAACAGCATAAAAAAATTCTGCTTGAAGTTGAGGTGTGATAAATTTTGATTTTCGATCAAGTTTTTTACCATCAAGTAAACTGTCTAAGTCACGTTGAACACTTCCAAGTTTTCCCGTATAACAAATCATATCATCGATTTGTGTTCCAGTACGCATCATCGGTTTTTTTGTTTGCGACACTATGGTAACCGAGATATGCAATTTATCATTAGCAATAGTATCTCCACCAATGATCTGCATGTTGTATTGTTTGGCAACGAATTTAAAACCTTGAGCCAATTTTTTAAGTTGTTTGGTCGTTAATTCTTTAGGGATAGCGACACTTAAAAGTGCATATTTAGGCACAGCATTCATCACAATGGCATCAGAAATATTTACAAGCATTGCTTTTTTTGCAATCTGCTTTAAACTCATCCAATCACGTTTAAAATGTACATCCTCATAAAACGCATCCATACTGTAAACCCATTTACCAATAACAGCACCATCGTCTCCAATATGCGTTGAATCTTTAAATTGTTGTATAAAAAAGTCTTCTTTATTCATAAATCGTATTGTATCATATTTTATTTAGGATACGGCCTTGAAGTTTAAGAATAAGAGGAGTATAATTTGATTAGAGGCTAATCAGTACGTATATTATAAAATACTTCTGTATACCTAATTATTGTTTTATTCACTCCAGTATTTTTAAGTCGAAAAATCATGCCTAAGTAATATTACAAAAGCTTAACCAAATCAATTAAAAAAGGAATACTAATGGAAAAAAATAATGAAGAAAAAGTGCTAAAACCAATCGAAAAAACGGTAAAAAACAAAGCAGATAAAGTTCAAATTTGGGTTAAAAAAGAGACCTTAGCCTATGAAAAAGAGTTATCTAAATTGCAAGTAGAATTGTTAAAGTTTCAAAACCATGTCAAAGATAAAGGTCTTAAAATTTTGATGATTTTTGAAGGTCGAGATGCTGCTGGAAAAGGTGGGACAATTAAAAGAATCACTGAACATCTAAACCCAAGGGGTGCACGAATTGTTGCATTGGAAAAACCAAGTGATAAAGAGACTTCACAATGGTATTTTCAACGATATGATATTTAGAAACTTTATTATATATAAGTTTTATTTAAAAAAACTACTTGCTTTAAATACTACATTTAGATAGAATACAAACATGACCCGATTTTTAGGGGATTGAAACAAATTAGCTTTAGCG
>JAYEFX010000024.1:0-3661 GCA_034658775.1 Campylobacterota bacterium | reverse complement strand
GCCATGGTGTCGATACCTGCTTCTAAAGCTTCTTCTACTCCATATTGAATAAGTGGTTTGGTAAGTACGGGCAACATCTCTTTGGGTGTTGCTTTGGTAGCTGGGAGGAATCGTGTTCCATATCCTGCGGCTGGGAAGAGGCACTTTTTAATCATGAGGTTGTGGTTCCTTTTTTTGTTTTTGTTTTTTTGTTTTGTTTGTTTTGTTTTTTTGTTTTCTTTCGGTGAAGACCACGAGGATCAAACAGCTTGAAAAAGACAATGAATAACAGTATAAATAAAATTAGGTTAATAAAATCTGATTTATCATAAACTTGTATAAACATCAGTCCAAATATGATTTGCAATTTTACAAGGGAAAGTACGGTAAATGTTTTGTCTTTTTTTTGATTGAGCAGGATATGATGCAGATGATTTTTATCCGCTACAAAGAGGGATTGATTTCTTTGTTTTCGTCGTCGCATCACCATAAGTGTATCCAACAGTGGAATGGCTGCTAAAAACAGTATCGATGCGGTGTTGATGTACTTCAATGCATAGATACTCAAAAGTGCTATAATAAAACCCAAAAACAACGATCCGCTGTCTCCCATAAAAACTTTTGCTGGGGACCAATTGAAGACTAGAAAAGCTAAAAGTGGCACGATAAGCAGTATGGGTAAACAGGTCAGCATCTCATCTTCATATGTCACACCTATGTACAACAAACTTAATAATATCGTGATCGATATTGAGGCAGCTAAACCATCCAGTCCATCCGTGAGATTGATCGCATTGGTAAACCCAACCACCGCAAAAACGGTAAAAGGAAGTGCCAGATAGCCAAGACTAAGTTCATAGCCTAAATAGTTTCCAAGTGAAGTGATGGCAAAACCATCATAATAGGCCAGTACCGTTGCAAGTATGATAAATATAAACTTTTTTCTCGAACTGATATCGAACAAATCATCAAAAATACCAGTGCCATACACAATAAGAAGTGAAAGAAGAGCATAGGTATAGTAAAAATTATCCTCATGAAAACAATAAAAAATATAGATACCAATAAAAAATACAAAACCAAATATGATCCCCGCACCTCGTGCGATTGGTTGTTTGTGAGAGCTTCGTTTGTTTGGTACATCGATGAGATTAAATCGATGGGCACGTGGAATAAATAGCTTTAGTAAAATATACGTAACAAAAAATAAAAACAAACTTTTCAGTATGAGACTCACATAAAATCCTTTAAAATATGTGACATAATAGCATAATATAACTAAAATATCATAAATTAAAAAGTTATAAAAAAGTAACATAATTAGAGTAATTATTAACTAATACGTGTATAATTAAATTTTTGCTACTATTGCAAATAAATTTTTACATAGGATGGATACAGATGAATATACTTATTACTGGGGCGGCTGGATATATTGGCTCACACGTAGCTAAGCAATTGTTGGAAAAAACTGAACATGAGATCACAATACTGGACAACCTAAGTACCGGTAGTCAAAAAACGATCGATGTGTTGCAAAATATACGAAAATTTACTTTTGTGCAGATGGACCTTAATATGTTTGATGAGGTAAATCAGTGTTTGAAAAATAATAAATTTGATGTTATTTTGCACTTTGCTGCAAGTATTGTTGTGCCTGAATCTGTAGAAAACCCACTTAAATACTACATGAACAATACGGTCAATACGACCAATCTGATCAAATGTGCTGTTGAGCATGATGTAAAACGCTTTATCTTTAGCTCCACAGCAGCTACTTACGGTGAACCTGAATACGTACCAAATGATGGTATTGATGAAAATTATCCTACGAATCCTATCAACCCATACGGAATGAGTAAGCTCATGAGTGAACGGGTGATCCAAGATACAGCCAAAGCACATGAGGGATTTAAATTTGTGATATTTAGATACTTCAATGTTGCGGGTGCGGATATCTTTTACAGTGATGAGCATGTTGAAGAGCTTAGCCCAAGAATAGGGCAAAGCTTTCCAAATGCTACGCATCTGATCAAAATAGCTTCAGAATGTGCCGTTGGTAAAAGACAAAAGATGGCAATCTTTGGAGATGATTTTGACACGCAAGATGGTACTGGTGTGCGTGACTATATCCATGTGGATGATCTTGCAGATGCACATATCAAAGCCATAGATTATCTTGAGAATCATGACAGTGAGGTGTTCAATGCTGGATACGGTAGAGGCTTTAGTGTCAAAGAGGTGATTGAGTACATGAAAGCAGTGACCAATACGAACTTTAAAGTAGAGATTGCCCCACGACGAGCAGGAGATCCTGCATCACTGATCTCAAACAACAGTAAAATAAAATCCAAGATGAACTGGACTCCAAGATACAATGATCTGGCGCTTATTTGTCAAAGTGCTTTTGAGTGGGAGAAGAGATATGAATAATATCACTGTTAAAGATTTAATTCAAAAACTTTCTACTTTACCAGAAGATATACCCTTAGTAATAGATGGATATGAAGATGGTTTAGATATGATAGTAGATGTAGAATTGATTAATATTGAACAAAATACTAATAGTAAATGGTGGAATGGATGTTATACTAAGGCAGAAAAAAGTGGAGATAATGCTGTTTATCTGCTAAGTACGAGAAGGAGTAGAATATGATATTCTCATTCCAAAGTTCATACAAATGCATACCCAAAGCTAATCAAACAATAAGATAAAAATTCCCAAGTACAACTTGGGTACGAGAATAAACTCTTGACACTATGTATCTATTAAGATACAATATTCACATGTATATAATAAAACAAACAAATTATTTTTCAAAGTGGTTAACCAAACTCAAAGACACAAAAGGAAAAGTGTCTATTTTACGAAGAGTTGATAGAATGAAGCTTGGAAATTTTGGAGATTATAAATCAGTAGGAAATAATATTAGTGAGTTAAGAATTACAACTGGCCCAGGCTATAGAGTTTATTACACAAAACAAAATGATGAAATTGTTGTTTTATTAATTGGTGGAGATAAATCATCTCAAAGTGATGATATTAAAAAAGCAAATCAGATTTTAAAGGAGCTTAATAATGAGTAAATTAGAGATTACACAATTTGATATAGCACAATATTTAGATGACAAAGAAGTTATAGCAGAATATCTATCTCAAATATTAGAAGATGGGAATATAGATGAGCTTTTAGAAGCTCTTGGGAATATTGCAAAAGCTAAAGGCATGAGTCAAATTGCAAAAGATACTGGACTTGGTCGTGAAAGTTTATATAAAACTTTTCATAAAGGCACAAAACCAAAATTTGATACTATAATGAAAATTATGGATTCTTTTGGTGTGAAAATGAAAGTCTCAGCCTAAGGAGTAAGACTTGAAAGAAATAACATTTAATGCAGAAATATTTCTAGTTTTGCTCGTTCCAAAGTTACTACAAATGCATACCCAAGGCTAATCAAACAATAAGATAAAAATTCCCAAGTACAACTTGGGAACTAGGTTTGCTCTAGTGGCTTGGCATGCTTAAGTTAAACTTTGGTACGAGGATAAAACCTTCAACCTCAAGACTAATGATAATTTTGATTAATTTTATTTAACTTTTTGATTGTATAATTCTTCCACAGTACCTGGACAACTCCTATCCTACATTTATTTGTAGTGAAGAATCCAGGGGAATAATTT
>JAYEFX010000023.1:0-3703 GCA_034658775.1 Campylobacterota bacterium | reverse complement strand
CTGACTACATGCTTTTTGATGAAGTTACTTCCGCATTGGACCCAGAGCTTGTAGGTGAAGTTTTAGATACATTAAGACTGCTTAGAGATGATGGTATGACCATGATAACAGTAACGCATGAGATTGCTTTTGCTAGAGAAGTTTCAGATAAAGTTGCCTTTTTTCATGAGGGGATTATTGAAGAGTTGGGAACACCCGATCAAGTTATAGAAAACCCACAAAAAGAGCGAACGCAACAATTTTTAAGTAAAGTATTGCATTAAAGAAGAGCGTGATGAGACATAAAAAGCAAATACAAACAAAGGTACAAGACTTACATAAGGGCAGGACTTAATCTTTTAATTTAACCAATAAAAATTAATAGGATTAAAAAATGGATAATCAAACAATAAATGCTGCCATAGAGTTGGCACAAAAGTGGCAAAACAGAGCCACACAGCTTGTAAGTGATTTTGATAGAGAGTTTTATGTCAAAATGAATAAAATGCTTGAACATCCCGAAGATAAAGCACTTTTAATAGAGCTTATGGATCAATGTTTTAGAGCAAAATCGAACAAAAGAGTTGCCAGTCAAATCATCTTTTTACTGCAAAAACATGGGATGGCACACTTCTTTACCACAAAAGATAAAACACTGTTGTGGTTTTTTCAAAATTTTGGACAGTTTGTACCTAATATCAGTGTTCCTTTATTTGTCAATCAAGTTCGAGACGATACCAAAACAGTCGTTATACAAGGTGAAGATCAGCCCTTTAATGCCCATTTACTAAAAAGAAAAAAAGAGGGTACACCTGTAATTGTAAATTTAATTGGTGAAGTTGTTTTAGGTGAAGATGAAGCTAACAAAAGAATAGATAAATATTTAAAAGCTTTAGAAAATCCCAATATTGAATATATCTCCATCAAAGTTTCGACCATATATTCACAAATCAATTCACTTGATTTTGATCATACAGTTGATGTTTTAGTTGAAAAGCTATCCAAGATTTATGCGCAAGCTCAAAAATACCCATATGTCAAAAAAGATGGTACCAAACAAAATAAATTTATTAATCTTGATATGGAAGAGTATCGAGATTTGGAAATTACAGTTGCTGTATTTAAAAAAACATTGGACAAAGAGGAGTTTAAAAACTTCTATGGTGGTATTGTATTGCAATCGTATCTGCCAGACTCTTTTGCTTGGCAAAAAAATCTAATTACGTGGGCAAAACAAAGAGTTCAAAATGGTGGCAGTCCAATCAAAATTAGATTGGTGAAGGGTGCCAATATGGAGATGGAAGAAACGGAAGCATCTCAAAAACATTGGGAGATGGTGACGTACACGAATAAATTGGATACGGATGCAAATTATAAAAGAATGGTAAAATTTGGTTTATTAGAAGAAAATGCTCCTTTTGTGCATATAGGAACAGCCTCGCATAATCTATTTGAACTCGCCTTTGCAACAGTTTATGCTGAGGAAAACAATACCGCCCAATACCACAGCTTAGAGATGCTAGAAGGGATGAGTGAAGCCGCACGATTAGCCATAAAAGAGATTTCCAAAGAGGTTGTTTTATATGCTCCAACAGCATCCAGAGAGCTGTTTACCAACGCTATTGCTTATTTGGTACGAAGACTTGATGAAAACACTGGGGAGGATAATTTTATACGCTATTCCTTTGGATTGGAAGTTGGAACGCAAGACTGGAATAAACAAGAAGAGTTGTTTGTTCAATCTTTTGAAAATGAGAAAACTTCATCTCTTGGACCCAAAAGAAAACAAAACAGAGTGGATGAAAAATGGGATGACTTTTCAAATTCATCTTATGATACGGGCGTATTTACTGCTTGTGCCGATACTGATTTTGTTTTAGAAAAAAATCATGAATGGGCTAGAGAGATTGTGAACAAATGGAAATTTACTGCGCATAAAGAACATGTTGTAACTCCTATAGTTGTAGGTGGGTGTGAGATAAGCGAGCATAGAGATATAATTGAGTGCATTGATAAATCTCAATTTCACGATAAGGTTTTAGCAGGAAAATTTGCTAATGCCAATGCAGAGGATCTGCAAAAAGCAGTTGAGGTAGCCGTTGCTGATGTTGATCGATGGAGAGAAAAAACCTATGAACAGCGACATGCAGTTTTAAAACAAGTTGCCATAAAGGTTAGGGAGAGAAGATCTGATTTAATTGGAGTTGCGGCAGCAGAAGTGGGTAAAGTATTTGCCGATGTTGATATAGAGGTATCTGAAGGTATTGATTTTATTGAGTTTTATGCACACAGTTCACGACATTTTGAAAAGTATGAAAATATAGAATTTTCAGGTCGTGGAGTTGGGCTAGTAGTGCCTCCTTGGAATTTCCCTATGGCTATTCCTATGGGTGGAGTTAGTGCAACATTAGCTGCAGGAAATACCGTGATCATCAAACCTGCATCCGCATCAGCCCTTTGTGCCTATGAGATGTGTAAATGTTTTTGGGATGCAGGGGTGAGTAAAAATACTTTACAATATGTACCATGTCCTGGATCACTTGCTGGAAAGCACCTGATATCGAATAAGGCGATAGATTTTGTAATTTTAACGGGTGGTGAAGATACTGCATATACGATGCTTGAGACCAGACCTGAGCTATTTTTGACTGCTGAAACAGGCGGGAAAGATGCAACCATTGTGACCTGCATGGCTGATCGTGAACAGGCTATTAAAAATGTATGTCAAAGTGCATTTGGTAATTCTGGACAAAAATGCAGTGCCACATCACTGCTTGTTTTGGAGGATGAGGTGTATGAAGATGAAGATTTTAAAAATGCATTAATTGATACTGCAAACTCCTTGAATATTGGTTCGATTTGGGAATTTAAAAACACCATTGGGATATTAGCAAATGAAGTAGCTGGAGATTTGGAAAAAGCAATAAACAGCTTGGATGAGGGTGAACCTTGGGCATTGGAACCGAAGTATTTAAACGACAATCCATACATGCTGTCCCCATCAATCAAATGGGGTGTAAAAGAGGGATCATTTTGCCACATGACCGAGCTTTTTGGTCCTGTATTATCCGTAATGCGTGCACGTGATTTAAAACATGCAATTAAAATAGTAAATGATACAGGCTATGGCTTAACTTCAGGGATTGAATCTTTGGATGAGCGAGAAGTGGAGTATTTCAAAGCTAATTTAAAAGCAGGAAATCTGTACATCAATAGAGGAACAACAGGAGCAATAGTGTTGCGACAACCTTTTGGTGGTATGGGAAAATCAGCTATTGGTGCAGGTCGAAAAGCAGGTTTCTATAACTACATAACTCAGTTTGTAAATTTTAAAGAAGTTGATACCCCTAAGGTATCTAAAAAGTACAGCAATGAATTAACACGTTTTGTCAATAAGTGCAAATTGGAAAATAGCAATAATGAAGATTTTGTAAAGCTTGAAACAGCACTGCAATCGTATCTGGAAAACTATGAAAATGAATTTAGCGTAGAAAAAGATTACATAAAAGTGCGTGGTGAAGACAATCATTTTAGATATTTACCTTTACATAATGTTGTTATACGAGTAGAAAAAGAGGACACTATTTTTGATGTTCTATTAAGAGTATTCGCGTCAAAAGTGTCTAAAGTCAACTTTTGTGTTTCGATTCATGAAAATGAAAGGATATTTGAATTTTTTAATAATGAACAAGCGTTATTTACTAAAGAAGACGCGCTCGTAGAA
>JAYEFX010000022.1:0-3718 GCA_034658775.1 Campylobacterota bacterium | reverse complement strand
AGATAATAAAAGAGAGTATACAATTGAATCATAAATTGAACGTAGAAGAGTTAACAAAAACAATTAAAAAAACACAAATATTGCATGGCGTATCTTTAGAGGTAAACAGCGGAGAAGTGGTTGGACTTTTAGGACCAAATGGTGCAGGGAAAACAACATCGTTCTATGCAATTTGTGGATTGATAACACCCACTAGCGGAAAAATATTTTTTGATGATGAAGATATTACTGCTTTACCTTTACATCAACGAGCACTAAAAGGGATAGGATATTTGCCGCAAGAATCTTCTATCTTTAAAGAGTTAAGTGTTGAAGATAACCTTATGCTCGCAGCTCAAATTGTCATAAAAGATAAAAAAGATCAAGAAAAAAGAGTTGATGATCTTCTTGAAATATTCAATATTGAGCCTATTCGACAACGATTGGGTGTAAGTTTAAGTGGGGGAGAGCGAAGACGAACAGAGATTGCTCGTGCGCTTGTGTCTCACCCAAAGTTTTTGTTACTGGATGAGCCTTTTGCAGGGGTTGATCCTATTGCTGTAAAAGATATTCAAGAGATTATTCACGAACTTACCAAGCGTGGTATTGGCGTGCTTATTACGGATCATAATGTTCGTGAAACTTTGCAAATTTGTGATCGTGCATATGTGATGAAAACGGGAGCTGTATTGGCCAGTGGAAACAGTGATGAGATTAAGTCTGATGGTAGTGTACGTGAGCATTACTTGGGAGAAGACTTCAAGTTTTAAACAGCATGAAAATATCTGTTTCTAAAGAGGTCTTTGATGGAATTGCTCAAGAAGGTGTGCGTCTTTTAGTTAAAAAATCAAAGCCCTATTGGGCAAAAGAGTTTTTAGAACCAAAGCTTATTGATAACACGCTTGAATATACAGTGCGACAGATTTCCCATTTGACCTTGTGCAATGGTCTAGGAGGGGATAAACCAAGCATCAAAGTAAGTATTGAAAAAGTGCAATACAATAAAAAAGAAGATCAATTTGAATTTATTATTAAAGATATTGTGAAATATAAAAATACCGATATTAAAGACGATAAAGATTTAATTATTCAAAAACTACTTGAAGAAAAAGCTCTTTTAGAAAAGAGCCTTCTAAAATAAGATCTCTACATCATGTATTGTGTGATGATGTACATTACTACCGTGACCACTAAGGTTGTAACAATCACTTCTTTGATGGTCACGGTTGGGTTTATGATACCGCAATAAGGGCATCTTCGTATATTGTTTGATATTTCTCGTTTACAGTTTCTGCAGTTGACTATAATGTATCCTTTGATGTGTTTAGCAAGAATACATTATATCGTATTAACGCCAATAATTTCTTCCATAAAAATTTTGTGATAAATATTGTTTTAATGCTTGTTTTATTTCACGTTTGGACACATGTCTAGAATCTTTTACCATAATAGTTATGTTGGGATTGTTGGTATCGTAATAGCGAATGCTATTCAACCTTTTTTGTTTTTTGTGATGCAATCTTTTTTTATAATATGGTTTATACGATGGTTTGTAATAATCGTAGCTTGAATAATGATTTGAACTTCCAAAATGCCTAAAGTCACTGGCACTTAAACTTGAACTTATCCCTATTAGTAGGAATAATGCTGCTATTTTTTTAACTGTAGATCTCATGATAAACTCCTTAAGTTTTAAGATAAGCAAAGTATAAAATATATTTGTGGAGTGATTGTGAATATGAATAAATATTTCCATCTGTAATAATATTTCAATATGCAATACTATTAAGCTTTTTTAGGCTATACTTTTGAATCAAAAAGGGGTACGATGTTTATACATATTGATTTGGACAGTTTTTTTATCTCTGCACATCGTACAATAGATCCAAGCTTGATTGGTGTTCCAGCAGCTGTTGGAAGTAGAAGCAATCTTGATATTTTTGATTCAAAACGAAATCACACAAAATTGATCAATAACAATCAAGGTGCTTTTGTCGCTCCTGTGTTTGATTCTGTTCGACAAAATGATTTTCGCTCCCGTTTTGTAGATAGGGTGGATGGGAAAGATAAGATTAGAGGTATTATTGTTACATCAAGCTATGAAGCACGGCAAAAAGGGGTGAAGACTGCTATGAGTATTGCTCAAGCGTTGCACTTATGTCCAGATATGATAGTGGTGCCTTCTGAATATACTTTGTATCATCATCTCTCTTTTGAATTGTCTCAGTTTTTGCAGTATTATATTCCTGCGGTTGAACAATTTAGTATTGATGAGTGGTTTGGAGATCTTAGTGGCTGGGTAAAAGATGAAGATGTTGTGGAGTTTTGCAGCAAAATTCAACAAGATATTCAAAAAATTTTTGATTTGCCCGTGTCTATTGGTATTGCAAAATCCAAATGGATTGCGAAGTTGGCCACTGAAGATGCCAAACCTATTGGAATCAAATACGTAAGGGAAAATTTAGAATATATTCAGGATATTCCAATTGAAAAATTTCCAGGTATTGGGAAAGGTTTTGCAACAAAATTAAAACACTATGGTATACATACGTTAGGGCAAATTGCACATAATAAAAGTTTGTTGTACGGATGGAAAAAACCTGGAATTCAGTTGTATCATCGTGTGTGTGGAGATGACAATGAGCCTATACTCAAACGAGGAATAAGAAAATCAATCGGACTAAGTCGTACTTTTGATGCTATTTATGACAAGGAAGAGATACAGCGACGAGTGTTGATTATGTGTCGTAACATTGTGTACATAATATTTGATCTGAAATTGTTTCCTAGCAGTTATTATCTTAAAATAAATTATGAATACAATGTTAAAGCAAAAAAAACACTCAGTTCTTCTCGTAAATTTAGTGAGAAACTGTTTAAAGAGATACTGATGCAAATATTTGATGAGATATTTCGTAAGGATATTGGGGTGATAAAACTGAGTATCAATGTTACAAATTTTTCCAAAAAAGAAGATATACATTCATTATTTACGCATGAAGAAGATCTCCAACAAAATAAACTTACTGTTCAAGTACAAAAGTTAAGAAAAAAATTTGGGTTGGATATTATAAAAAATGCCAGCGAGATTTGTGTAAAACCTAAGGGAAAATGACCTTAAGTAGTATTTGATTATAATAGAACAGATTGTTCATAGAGGTTGATGATGAAAAAGATATTAAGTGTTATTTTATATTGTTCTTTTTTAGATGCAAGCTCCCTAGAAAATTTTCTTTTCTCTTCAACTGAGCCTATTGTGCTGCAGCCTGCAGAGTTTATCGCTACTAAAGATGAATTTGTCCCAAAAGAGGGGGAGCATAAATTAAATGCAATGATGCGTGAGATGAAAGAATCCGTTAGATCTACAGAGCGTGATATTTCACGAGGTATAAAAAACATGATCCCTATTAAAGATCTGAAGATCAAGACGAAGATAAAACCTAATAAGCTAGAATCGCAGTTTATTTATCCTATTTTTACAGATGAATAGGGTTTATTCCTGTATATATTCTTCCATGTCTTCAAGATAATTTAAATAATCTTGATAATCTTGGCTTGCATTAAAAAGAGTATTTCCAAAATTGGTATCTAAAATATAAAATTTATTTTGATCTTCCATTAAAAAATTTGTATTTGTTTGGAGCTGATTATCGATGCATTTTATCACATTTTGAAAGTCACATCCAATGGAATGCAGTTTGTGCTGATATTTTAATCCGCCTGCACTAAAAACATAATT
>JAYEFX010000021.1:0-3726 GCA_034658775.1 Campylobacterota bacterium | reverse complement strand
CATTGAGCTACGGTTCCAAGTCCAATGGATCCACTTTGCCCACCCATCCACAACATCTGTGCTGCAAGTCGGGACATCTCCAATACCATCACGCGAATGTATTGCGCTTTTTTACTGATTTGAATTCCAGCTAACGTTTCAACTGCACGTGCAAAATTTTCCTCATTGGGATCGGGTTCAGGTACGCAGATACGACACACAATTGTAAACGCTTGAATGATGGTACGTCGTTCAATTAATTTTTCAAAACCACGATGTAAATAACCGACATGAGTGGTTGCTTTATGAATGGTTTCCCCCATCAAATCAAGCTCCACACTCATATTTCCTGTTATTCCAGGATGTTGAGGACCATGAAAAATTTTGATCAATTTAGTATCTATGGGTGCATTAGTTTTCATCACTTGATACCTTTTGTTTGCTTTCCTCTTCTTGCTCTTTAAGTTTTTTAGCAATGGCTTTTCGTCGTTTTAGTTCAACTTTTACATCTTTATTATCATCGCGACCACCTCTAAAATCAAAGTGTTCATTGACATACGCCAAGGTATCAAATTCACGCCTAAGAGGAGGTATGTCCTGCCAATCTTCTAATGCAAAATCAAATAAGGTTTCATTGCCAATAAACTTTATACCGTACATCTCATGCAGATCTCGCTCCATCACTTGGGCTTGTAAAAAAAGATTTGAAAGTGTGGGTAAAGTTTCATCATCACGTTTAATATCAATGCTTACCATAAGATTTTTATCTCGTTTATCCGTGGTCATAAGATAATTTAGATTAAAAATTCCATCTTCTATCCAATCCGTGCAAGAGATTTGAGAAAGGGTGATAAAATTAGTATCACTTGCTAGATAATGTACGGTTTGCATCAACTCATTTTTTTGAATGTGCATCTTAAAAAGTGTGGATGTTTTTTCATCCACTGTATATTTTTCTTTGATTAACTCGATCATACGTTCATCCCTGCAAAGTTTGCCTCATACGATGGGGCAATTTTTTTCCCAAACAGTTTGCTTTGATTGCTTGTATAAAACTCTTTGTTTTGCGTGTATTTTTTATACCCAGGAAGTTCATTGCCATTTTTTATTTTTTCTTGCAATTTAATAAACCCTTCAATCAAAGCTTCAGGTCGAGGCATGCAACCATTGACATACATATCCACAGGCAAATACTCATCAAGTTTTTTGATGGTGTTGTAACTGTCCCAATACATCCCACCATTGATCGTACAACTTCCAAGAGCAATAATGTATTTTGGTTCATTCATCTGTTCATAACTGCGTATCACCCTTTTTAATGTTTTAAATGAGCAATACCCCGAAACAATCAAAATATCCGCTTGCCGTGGAGTCGCAACACCCACTACCCCTAAACGTTCAATATCGTAACGACTCGTAAACGTTGGAGGCATCTCAATGGCTCCACACCCTGTACCATACGCCAATACAAACATACTTCGTGAAGTAAACCAATCAATGGCTTTTTGTATCACATTTTGCGTACTTTTTATTGAGTGTTCTTCATTGTTTAAAACTTTTTGATAATCAATAAATCCCTCTTCCATTGTGTTTTTTTCTAAACCCATAATAATCCAATCAAACCAATAAGTGTCGGCACACGTATCAAAAATTCAACACTTTGCACTGTGGTAAAGCGTGCGTACACATTGCCAATAAACACCGCTGCTAAAAACAGTATAAATGTTTTTAGCACCAAATCCATCAGGCTGTTTGCACCACCTAAAAACAGATTCACCATCAACAATAATTTTGCAAATGAAAAAATTGCACTTTGACTCAATGCCAAACCTAAAAATTTTCCTGAAAACTCTGACGCGGGTCCAGAGTAAACCTCTTGCGGTGCGCCCACTACATCAAAAGGTGATTTCCCCATAAATCCTAGAAAAGATATAAATGCTGCTACAAACAATAGTGGGTGCGTAAAGATATTGTATACCTCACTTTGGTTTTCCATAATCACTTTTATGTCTGCTGTTTCATTGGCGATCATCAAACCAATAACCGCAATGTAAAAAGGCAGTTCCAATCCAATAAGACGCGTTAGTCCTCGTGTAATTCCCATCACACCAAAAGGGTTTCCATTGCTTCCAATTCCCAAAGCATTTCCAAGGGGTCCCAATACCATCAAATACAAAATCAAAATAAGATTACCGTATTGACTTAATCCAACAAGAGAATCACTGTTGTTTAAATACGGAATAAACAGTACGGTCATCATAGCTCCTGTTGCCATGATTATTGGTCCAGCATAAAACATCCAACCAAAATTGGTGGAGTTGTCTTTTAAAAAGAGTTTGATACTGTCGTAAAACGATTGCAATAAGCTTGGACCAAATCGTCCATGTACTCTTGCAGAGATATTTCGATACAATCCATAATACAAAAATCCAAAACCGTACGCTAAAATAAGCATCATAATACTGTCTATAAACATCAACCTACTCCTATGTACAATACAACAGTAAAAAATGCAAAACCAATCAGTGCCACGATTTGCGTATTCAAACTGTATAGTTTTTTACTCACACTTGAGATATCCATGGCAATGTGTTGAACTCTTTGCCATAAATATTTTGAACTGTTTTGCAAAATTACTTTGACAAAAGAGATACGATTCAGCTCTTTGCCCATACCATAACCGTAGTGTAAGTTACTGTGTTTATCTGGTACTTCACCACAATAGCTGATGTCAAATCGATCTTTAACCTTGATTGTTTTATTTTTCAAGCTCATAAAAATTGCAAGCATGATTACAAATAAAACAGCAAAAGCACTCATAACGGCAAAACCATTAAAGGAACTAAAAGCACTGTTTAGTGTAAAAATATCGGTAAATGGTACTATGCTTAAACCAAGTCCACTAAGAATTGCATTAAATAAAGGAACAAGTAATGAAGGAAATATTCCTAACACTACCAAGATGATTGCTGCAAGTATTTGTGGAATATAAAAACTCACTGGAACTTTTGCATAGGGTTGAATTTTGGTTTGGGTTGTTTGCCCAAGGTATATTCCGTACACCAATTTATAACAATATAAAAATGCCGAAGCGGAACTGAACATCACAGCTACTAACAGTAAGGCTTTTTGCTCTTGCAACAATGCAGTGTAGATCAAAAATTTACTGCTAAATCCACCCAAAGGTGGCATACCTGCTAAAGCGATAATTCCAATAACAAGTAAAATAAACTGTAAAGGATATTGATACAACAATCCTCCTAATTCACTAAACTTTGTTTTTTGCGTGACGTATATAATTGCTGCAATATTAACAAATAAGAGGAGCTTTACAAAAGTGTGTACAATTGTATGATACAAAGCTGCTTCAATTGCAGCACTGTTTAAAATAGCCAACACCGTAATAATATACCCCAGTTGAGCAATAGAAGAATACGCTAGTAATCGTTTCATACTGTCTTGCGAAATGGATTTAAAGGTTGCAACAATAGACGTAATCACTCCAGCCCACGCTACAACATCAAATAATATCGTTTCTAAATATTCAAAAGTGATCAATTGAACAAAAAATACAATAAAAGCAAAAATTCCTGCTTTGGAGATAATGGCACTTAATATAACAGTAAACAATGCACCGGATTGTTCATAAGTATCTACTATCCAGTGATGAAAAGGGACAACACCAGATTTGATAAATACGGCGATTAATACCAATATACTAATAATAGTAGTAAGCCCACTAGAAAC
>JAYEFX010000020.1:0-3745 GCA_034658775.1 Campylobacterota bacterium | reverse complement strand
ATGGGCGAGATGATCGGAAATATAGCCCACCAATGGAGACAACCACTCTCCGTGATATCCACACTTTCAACAGGAGTAAAGTTTCAAAAAGAGTTTTCTACACTTAGTGATGAAGATTTGATAAACGATATGGATCTTATTAATAGCAATGCTCAGTATTTATCCAAAACAATTGATGACTTTAGAAACTTTATTAAAGGGGATAGAAGAAAGAAACGTTTTAATTTGTGTGAAGATATTGATAGTTTTCTTCGTATCATTCAAGGTTCTGCAACCAGTTCAAATATTAAGTTAGTTTTTGATCTGCGTAAAGATATACAGATCAATGGATACCCTAATGAATTGATACAATGCTTTATAAACATCTTTAACAACTCAAAAGATGCCTTGCAGAATGTAGAAGAAGATAATAGATTTGTATTTATCACCAGTAAAACTATTGAAAATAATGTGATTATAACATTTAAAGATAATGCCAAAGGGATACCCCAAGATATTATAAGTAAAATATTTGATCCCTATTTTACGACTAAACATCAATCACAAGGAACAGGGTTAGGTTTACACATGACCTATAAATTAATTGTTGATGGGATGGAAGGAACGATTGAAGCTCGCAATGTTACGTATACTCATGAAGATTTAGAATATACGGGTGCTGAAATGACAATTACGTTGCCTTTGGATTAAGCATAAAGATTACGGTAAGTTTTAGACGATAATTGAAGCAAAGTTTTATTTATTGGTTAAATTTGGCTCTAAATATTAACTAAGATTGAGATACTTTAGATACAATACGTAAAATATATTTTATAAGACAGTTAAAAATATTAAATCAAAATACTTTACCCTTGCATTGTAAAGTAAAAAACATAAAGGTTATTTCATGGAAGATTTTCTTATATTGGAGGGCGGACTACTCATCATATCCGCTTTTTTACTAGCTATAACAGCATTTACAACTACGCGATCATTTGTAGCTCCGAACTCCTTTAGAAGAATTTTCCCCGCAGTGTTTATATTTTTATCTTTGATTATTACTTGGCATTATATTCAAACAACAGATCGAATAAAGCTTGTAAAAGAAGAGTTCGAAAATGGAAAGATTATTATTTGTGAAAACAAAGGTAATATGAAAATGGGGCGTACTGTATTGGTGGAAAAATCTCGAAATGGCTGGCGAACAGATGGCTTCTTTTTTCGGTCTGACTTGTATGAAAGAACATTTCATATGTCAAGATGTGTTGTTCATATCGTACAAAAAGAAGATTTGCAATAAATTACAAACCCCTCATTTAAGGATTATAGTGACAATGGCAACTCTACTGTAAAAATAACACCATTATCTATATTTGTAGCGTAGAGTTTACCTTTTAAATGTTTTTCAACTATATTTCTACTCATGTACAATCCAAGACCAGTTCCATGGCTTTGATGTTTGGTGGTAAAATAGGGATTAAAGATTTATGATGACTTGCGACAGTTCACCTGTAACTAGAGAAATTTTTATTGGTTCTGTAGTATCGATATTATTGACTAATTTAATATGATCATTTTTTAATGATGCTTCTATTATTTTTATTACACCATCTATTCTATCTTGTAAAATAACCTCTTTAATTTCTCTTTTTTCCTTGATGTAGTCTCTAAATGTATCTATTGTTTTGGATAAGAACTGAGCATTGTTATTGATATCATCACACGATTGAATAAACTGTTCATCACATTGTATTTAATTGCATTTTTGGCAAGATGGACTTTTTTGTAGATAATATCCTTACAATTTTATAACAAGAAATCTAAAAATATAACTCAGTCAACAGTGTAGATTAATATTTTCTTAATAAATCAAGAGTATAATTTCATTGTAAACATTAAAAAAGGGCAACTATGAAAAAAATAACATCATTAAGTTTAGGTTTTTCTTTTCTTATCATGGGATATACGGGCATTATATTGTATATCGCACCTCATGGACGTATATCTAAATGGCTGGATTGGCATCTGTTTGGGTTGGATAAAACACAATACCAAGAGTTGCATACAACCTCAATGATTACATTCCTATTTTTTGGAATAATGCACATATATTTTAATTGGAAAGCGATTGTATGCTACATGACAGACAGTGCTAAAAAAATCACCTTTACAAAAAAAGAGTTTTTAATTGCATTTATTATAAATGCTGCATTTGTTGCTGGAACATTAACGTTAGTTCAACCCTTTAAGGGGTTTTTAGATTTTGGTGAGAGTTTAAAAAGTTCATGGGGTGAAAAATCAATACAATCTACGAGTTCAGATAATGTGAAAATAACCATAAAAGCACCACCTGAACAACTTGGACAAAAAACTTTAGAAGAATTAAGCGATATGGGAAATATAAATTTGAAAAAATCTCTTGACATTTTAAAGTCTCAAGGTGCAAAAGATGTTGATTCAAGTAGTAAAATGCGACACATTGCAAATGATTTAGATTTGACACCTACGGATATTTATAAACTAATAACGCAATAGTAATAGGAGAAGAGATACATAAAGGCTAGTGTAGAACCAGCCTTTGGGATAAGGTTGTTATTTTAACTTCTGAGTCACAAGTTCATTTACCACTTGAGGATTTGCCTTGCCTCCTGTGGTTTTTAGTACTTGACCTACAAAAAAACCTAAAAGCTTCTTGTTTCCTGCTTTAAATTTAGCCACATTGTCAGGATTTTTTGTAATGATCTCATCAATTATAGGTAAAATCTTAGAAGGATCACTAATCTGTATAAGACCTTTATCTTGAACTATTTGAGATGGGTTTTCTCCAGATTTTACCATCTGTTCAAATACTTGTTTGGCAATTTTACTTGAGATTGTCTCTTCATCAATCATTTTAACAAGTTGAGCTATTTGTTGTGCGCTAAACTTCAGTTGGCTTAGGTCCATGTTTTTTATCTCTCTAGCTACTTCATTGGTGATTATGTTTGCTAGACCTACAGGACTATTAAGTGTGCAAAGAGCCTCTTCATAAAATGATGAGAGTTGTTCATCTCGAGCTAAAATATTGGCTATTTCAGCATTGAGACTAAAATCATTTGTGTATTTATCAAAGAGTATCTGCTGCATTTTACTCATGGGTACGGCAACAACCTCTTCTTGTATTTTTTTAATTTGAGGTTTTGATGTGGGCTTAGGTGCAGTGGGTTTTTTTACTTTTGTTTGTTTAGCCCAAGAGTCTTTAAGTCCAACAATTTTATTAAATACAGGGTTTTCATCGGTATAATCAATTGGATCTGCATAAAAATACCCCTGTCGTTCAAACTGGAATCGCTCATCAGGTTTTTGTGTTATAACAGCAGGTTCGATAAGAGCATTTTTGATTATTGTTAAAGAGTTTGGATTTATATCTTCTATGCCCTGTGGAGCCTCATTTTTGAATAAGCGGTCATACAGTCGTATTTCAACTGTTTTTGCTTGTGCTGCACTTACCCACTGAATAGCACTTTTGACCTTAATTCCGCTCGTATCTGAACCACTTTTTGAATTGGCATGGTACTGTGCTTTTATCTCTACAATATTACCCTTGGCATCTTTAATCACCTCTTTGCACGTGATAATAAACCCATGCCTAAGACGCACAGGTTGTTCTGGCGTTAGACGAAAGTATCCTTTTGGAGGATTTTGCATAAAATCATCACGCTCAATGTAGATCTCATTGGAAAACGGTATCTTTCGAGAACCCTCTTTGGGTACATCGTGGGGATAG
>JAYEFX010000019.1:0-3769 GCA_034658775.1 Campylobacterota bacterium | reverse complement strand
TAATTCGCGATTATACTATAAATTTGCTAAATTATAAAGTCGTTGATATTCTTGGCAGTTTTCTAAAAGTTCTTTTTCAGTTCCATTACAGATAATTTTTCCCTCTTTGAACACTAAAATTGTATCTGCATCTTTGATGGTACTTAATCGATGTGCTATAACGAAAGTAATTTTATCTTTAGTGACCTCATTAAGTACTTCAGTAATAATCGATTCACTTTCATTGTCAAGCGCACTGGTAGCTTCATCAAGTATGAGTATTTGAGGATCTTTATAAAGAGCTCTAGCAATGGCTATTCGTTGGCGTTGACCACCACTTAAATTGGTTCCAGATTCATCCAAAAGTGTGTCTATTCCATCGTTTAAATTTTGGACAAAACTATACGCATGCGCTTGTTTTAAGACCTCTATTACACGTTGCTCATCATACGGTTGTCCGTAGGCAATATTTTGTGCAACCGTATCGTTAAATATATACACTCGTTGCGTTACAACAGAGATGCTGTTTCGCAGTTCATTTAATTCAAATCTATTTAATGCCGTATCGTTGATGCTCAATTCCCCACTGTCTACATCGTAAAAGCGTAAAATAAGATTGATAACCGAACTTTTTCCACCACCACTGTCACCCACTAAAGCAATTTTTTTACCCTTTGCTGCTGTAAAGCTAATATCGTTTAAAGCAGTGATATTGTCATATTTTAATGTCACATTGTTAAATTTAATACGATCAATAGAAGTGGGTATTTTCTGATCACCTACGCTAAGATTAGATGAAAGATCAAGCAATTCGTTGATCCGTTCATTTGCAGCTATAGCAATTTGAATAATATTGTACGTACTTGAAACTTTTTTTACAGGAGTGTACAACATAAACAATGCAGTCATGAAAGAGAAAAATTCACCCACGCTTAATTGTCCATCAATAACTTGTTGTCCCCCCATTATGATAACCGATGCAGCTGCAAAAGCTCCAACAGTTTCCATAAGTGGAGAGATTAATTCATTGGTTTTAATGGTTTTAACATTGAGGCGAAATAAATTATAATTGTGTTCTTCAAACTTTTTTAATTCAACTTTTTGAGACATGTTGGCTTGGATAATTTCAACATTGTTAAATATCTCACTTAAACTTGAGGTTAAGTCTGCATTTTTACCTTGTAAACCTATAGCGTATTTTTTCATCCGTTTTGCTAATCTTGATAATGGGTAAAAAGCCAAAGGAAGCACTACTAAACCGTAAATTGCCAATTCAACACTTTGATAAAACACAACACCCATTAAAGCAATAATGGTTAATATTTCCCTAAGAAACTCTGCAATTTGTTTTGATACAGCATGTTGTATCATGTTGATATCGTTGGTGATCCGACTTATTAGCTCCCCACTGTGTCGTGAATGAAAAAAACCTATATCCAAATGTAAAGTATGCAAAATAAGTTTGTCTCGCACACGTCGAATAATATCCAAACCAATAAAACCAGCATAATAAGCTTGTACGTATCGTCCCGCACCTTTTGCAAAATAAAGTGCAACAACAAAAAATGGTAAAATATGCAACATTTGTTCATTTTTTGTGATAAAAATATCATCTAAAATTGGTTTTATTACGTACGCAGTACCACTCGTACCAGCAGCTACCAATACCATACCTATAAATACATACACAAACTGTCGTATGTAGTCTTTATAATAAGGTATGTATTGTTTTAAAAATTGAATCATTTATTTCCTAGGTTGTAATAATTGTAAGAACTTATTATACCCAAATTCTTTAATGGTAAGATAAAACAAAATAAAGCCACTAAGCGTACTAGCCAGTGCTAGTCCTGCAGCCTCATAAGGGATTATAAGTATTAATGAAAAAACAATGTTTGCCCCAAGTGATTTTGCTGCAATTTTTGCTGCAGTTATTTGTTGTTCGTGCGCATACAGCCACAAAGAGAATATTTTAGATAATCCGTAAGGGAGCAAACCGATCAAATACATTGACAAAACCAATGAGGTATTTGCTGTATCTTCAGTTGTAAATGCCCCTCGTTCAAAAAGCAACCATACAATTTGAGAACTGAACACCAGACCAATAAGTGTCGCCATTCCCAATAATCCCAACAGTACATAAAAAGCTTTTCGTAAATGCTGCAAAGCTAAATGCTCTTTATTGTTTTTTATCTGTTTGGCAACCATTGGGAATAGGGCAATTGAAGTAGCAATTGCAAACAGCGCTAAAGGCAATTGAAATACCCTGTTTGCATAATACAGATAACTGATGCTTCCCGTAATCAAAAATGAGGCTAACCAGGTATCCAAAAAAGCAGACAGATGAGATGTTGATGATCCAAATACTGCAGGGATAAATTTTTTATAAAATTTTGAATTTTGGGCATCGTGCTTGAGTGTTTTAGCCTTAAATGAGAATGCTTTAAAAAGATTTTTCTTTTTTAGTGCAATTACATGCACCAATACTTGCAATGCACCACCCACAAGCACACCATAACTCAAAAAATAAACAATATCGTATTTTTCCATTCCATTGGATATCAACAATGCCCCAATCATGGCAACATTTAGTAAAGCCGTAGAGAATGCCGTAGTGGCAAAATGATTTTTGTATTGCAAAAGTGCGGCTAAAAATGTGACAATAAAAATTAGAGGTAAATAGTAAAAATTTATAGCCAATAAAGGTGCAGCCAGGTCAATTGTAGCATCATCAAAACCAATGGCAATAGCTTTGGTAGCAAGATGAGCAAATAAACTGACAATCATGGATAAAATAAGTAAAAATGCCATAAATTGAGAAAAGATAAGTGTGGAAAATCTCACTTTATGTTTGGATTTTGCATAAGCAGGTATAAAAGCTTGAGTAAATGCGCCCTCAGCAAAAATTCGTCTAAATAAATTAGGGAGCTTAAATGCGACAAAAAAGATATCGCTGTAAACATTTGCACCCAAAATGGAAGCCATGAGTAGATCTCGAGCAAAACCCAACACTCTTGACAATAAAATTCCACTACTGTTGGTAAAAATTGCTTTAAATAACATCAAAATCGCTTTGTTTATAGATTACTAATTGCACTTTAGATCTAAAAATAGATAGATGTGCACGGTGTATTATAACTTTTTGTCCATTTTTTGGCAAGAGTTTTTTATTTTTTGCATAAAGTTTAATTTTTTTATTTTTAAAATGGAGGTAACCTTTCTTGAAAACACCCTTAAAATTAGTAATAATTTCATTTTGATAACGTTCATTAAAAAGATCAATGGTACTAGCATCCAGATAATATTTCTCAATGTTACTAAATGAAGCTATAGGTATCTTTTTATCAATGCGTGTAATCTCCTTTAATCCATTAAAGCGATCAATTTTGGATACTAAAAGCTGATATTCAAATCCATATTTTAAATCTTTAGCACAATTGTAAACCCAGATTGATCGTCCCTCTTTTTGTTTTACAACAGCACTGTTTTCATGTTTATAAATTACCAAAGCATTGTTGATAAAAATAGGCTCGGCTAGCTTCTCTTGCGTATACAAATATTCAATGGTGTTTTTCTTTTGAGAAAAATTTTTTTTAACAAAAGGCTGTGTTGAAAAAGTCGCAATGATGGGCAGATGATCTGAGTAACCATGGATTTTTTCATGACGAGTTAATTTTTCAAACTTCCATGAGGTGATTTTTTTGTTTTTATACAAGTAGTACGGTTTAAATACTTTAAAACTGTTATCAACGTATGAAATTCCTTGATTGTCAAAAAGATTCTTCGTTAC
>JAYEFX010000018.1:0-3785 GCA_034658775.1 Campylobacterota bacterium | reverse complement strand
TATTCCCAAGTAAAACTTGGGAATAGATATGGGAGTTTATCTTATCCTGTTAGTTTGGTTGTAGTGATTTACTTTGTGTATGCATCCCCAAGTACAACTTGGGGACGAGCTATAAATAAAGGGTTTATGTAAAATTTATAAAAGCATATTCTAGTAGAATAAAATCAATAATATTGTATATATAATTGGCAATTATTTAAAGAAATTAGAATAAATAATTTTATAATTAAAGTTTGCTTAGTTGGTTATGAAAATTTGGTCGGATTTACCTAGGAATTCGTCCCCGGAATTCTAAAACTTAAGTGAATTTCACTTAAGTTTTGTTATAATCAATAAGGTTTAACAATAAGGATTTTATCATGCAAACATTAACCGTAAATATTCAAGATAATTTTGTACAAGACTTTTTAACTATAATTGAACATTATAAAGATAAAGTTCAACTTCAAAAAGATAAAAATCTAGAATACGATCCATATTTTTATGAGCGACAAAAACAATTAGAACAAGACTTACAAGAAGTTGAAAGTGGGACTGCTGAAATGATTTCACATAATGACTTATGGAATAATATAAACAATCATTTAAAAACACTAAACTAAATGCAAATTAGTTATAAAAAAACTTTTGAGAATCAATTATTACAAATTGTAAATTATATAGCAAAAGATAAAATAGGAGCAAGTATAAATTTTGCTAATGAACTTGAGAAATTAATATTCTTAATACCAGATAATCCTTTTAAATATAAGCCATCTGTATATTTTGATAATAAAAATATAAGAGATATGACATATAAAGGTATAATGTCCCCCTTTGTCAAGACCAATTCGAAATCTTTTTTTATTCCAACCATCATGCTACTTCAAGTAACATATCTTTAGCATCATAACACTTATTATTTACACCCTTATAATATTTCTTGTTCCCAAGTTTTACTTGGGAATAGATATGGGAGTTTATCTTATCATTTTTTCTTGCTCCCAATCTCCTGATTGGGAGTGTATATCTTTGTTGTGTTAGCATTTGTATGCATCCCATTTGGAGAGACTGTGAACGAGAAATAAATAAATATACAATATATAAGGCAAGCAGGATTTTTAGGAAGTCATTAAATTAGAGCTTTCTAGAGTATATTACCTAAATAGCTGTGAATGGGTACCAATACGTACAAGATATAGTATTCCTTCATATACTTTGTAGATAACTACCAGATCTCCACTTATATGAAATTCTCTATATCCAACAAACTTACCTTTTAAAGAGTGATCTAATGCTTCAGGTGGTAGTTCCTCTTGTTTGATAAGTTGTGATAAGTATACAATAAACTTAGCATAATGTTGATCACTTATTTCACACTTGGCAAAATCTTTATTGTATTGCTTATGCCTCTTTATTTTAAGCACTTCTTATTTTATCCATATCAGCGACAAATTCATTTAGTGTAACATCTTCAAGATTCTTATCATCTTCTATATCTTGCATAGTTTGTAGTGTTACATCATTTGGTATCTTGACTTGAAATGGTATACCTCGTTCTAATACAGATTGAGATAGAAACATATTGAATGCATCACTTAGACCCATACCATAAGTTTTAAATAGCTCTTGTGCTTTATTCTTCATATTAGCATCAAGATATACATTGGTTCTAACTTTTTTACTTTGTGCAATAGTTGTCATTATTTAAACCCTCATTTGTTATTTTACAAGCAATTGTAACACACATTGTGTGTCTTTGTCAATTAAATGTTTTTTTTGGACTTAATGAAGTTTGTAATAAGAAAGTAGAAGTAAAAGCTTGATAAAATACCAAGCTTTTTATCTAGATTATTTAAAGTTAAATTTAACTTTTGAAAAAACCATTATCGGTCAAAATATCAATACCCTCTTGAATTGAATCAACAGAGATTTTGAATTTTTCTTTGGTTTCATCATCAAGTTCAAGTTCAAGGATCTCTTTAACTCCGCCCGTACCTAAAACAACAGGAACACCTACGGTGATATCACTGTATCCATACTCTCCATCAAGCATCACACATGATGGCATAACGATTCGACTGTCATCCAAAATAGCTTCAACCATCACGGCTATTGCCCGACCTGGTGCATAGTATGCTGAAGTACCAAGATGTTTAACAATCTCAGCTCCCCCCTCTTTAGTACGTTCAATGATGCCTACCATATCTTCATCCGATACGATTTGATCCAAAGGAACTCCACCAACAGCAGAAATATGAGGCATAGGGATCATGTTTTGCCCATGATCACCTATGAGCATTGCACGAGTTTGACCTGAACCGTATCCAACAACTTTTTGAATTTGATACGCCATTCGTGCACCATCAAGTGCTCCTGCCATACCAATGATTCTGTTTCTATTCCAACCGGTCATTTTGTGAATAACATAAGTCATCACATCCAGTGGATTAGATACACATAAAATTGTAGCTTCGGGAGAATATTTCATAATATTTTCAACAACATCTTTCATGATCTTTGCATTGATCATAAGAAGATCAGCCCGAGTCATCTCGCTTCTTCGTGGGACTCCAGCGGTGATAACAATAATATCACAACCCGCTAAATCAGCTGCTGTTTGGGCTGCAGTTACAATTGTACCTTGTGCTGAATATGCAGTTGATTGACCAATATCAATCGCTTTACCAATAGCGACATCGGTATTGATATCGTATAAAATTACTTCGTGACACGTCCCTAGCATTGCAAGAGAATAAGCCGCTGTTGCACCTACAAATCCTGCTCCTACTATTCCTACTTTTCTACTTCCCATCATGTGCAAATCCTTATTTGTTTATTTCAAGTCCAAAGGTAAATCCACCTTTAACTTTTTCTATAAGTTCAGGTAAAATATCTTCATATTCTCCAACTACTCCAAAATCTGCATTGTGAAAAATTGTTTCTTTAGCATTGTGATTGATTGCTACAATCGTATCTGATTCTTTCATTCCTGCAACATGTTGAACGGCTCCAGAGATACCAATAGCAACATAAACTTTTGGTCGCACTGTTTTACCGGTTTGACCAATTTGACTTGCGTATTCGATCACTCCCTCATCAACCATAACTCGTGATGCTGCGTATTCAGCATTGAGTCCTTGATCGTTTAGTGCAACACATAGATCTTTTACGAGTTTCATATCATCAGATGCTGTTCCTCGTCCACCTGCAATAATAATATCGGCATCAAATAGAGCTTGACCACCAGCTTCACCAATAACAGTTTCTATAATTTCCGTAACAAAATCATCATCTGTCAATGTTGGTGTAAAGGTTTCAATCGTTCCTTGAGCATTTTCATTTGGTGTTGGTACTTCAAATGTTCCTGCACGTGCAGTGGAGATTTGAGGACAAACAAATCCTAAAATAGTAGCCAGTTTAGATTCACCATAAGTAGGCCGTCGTGATTCTAAAATAGGTGAAAAGACACATTTTTTCTTTCTATCAATGTGTTCACCAATCTCCAGAGCAGTACAATCTGCAGTAACTCCACCATGCGTTTTAACACCAATTCTTGGAGCTAACTCTCGACCTGCAGTAGTTGCTGCAAACAGTGCGATTTCTGGATTTTTATCTTTAATCACTTGTGCAAAAGTAGTTGCAAAAGGTAAGATTCGATACTCTTCAAGTCGTTCATCATCAACCACAATAACTTCATCTGCTCCATGATCTACAAGCTCTTTTGCTAAATGATCAATAGCTTTACCAATGATTAGCGTCATCACTTTTGTTCCATCTTCAAGATCGTTTGCGAGACTTCGAGC